>QHOF01000020.1:0-18613 GCA_003219335.1 Verrucomicrobiota bacterium
ACCTTTGGCAACTGACATGAAAGTCCGGCGACCCGACTGGTCACTCCAAGATCCAAAGATTGAAAGCACTGCTCGCCGGTCACACAAGTAATCTTTTGAAACACCATTTTTCAGTGAGAACTAATTACACCATCAATGACTTGCCCAGATTCTCACCCTGGCCGGCGCGACTGTTGGGACTTGAGCCATGGGAACAAAAGCACAAGACGCCGGAAGAAGTAACACGGGAATATGAAAATGAAAAATGGGCACAGCTACTTACCAAAATCCGGGAGGCTGGTCGGGAAGTCTCAGTTGAAGCAGTTGACGAATGGGCGCTCGCCGCTGTCCCTTATTCCGTGTGCAGTATTGAAGGGACTCTCCAATTACTATCTGCGGCTGAAGGTCATCAACGCTACCTCGACCTTGTGGAAGCTACCCTCAAGCCACTGTTGCCGATGTCGGCGCTTGTGGAGTTAGGTGCCGGCTACGGCAGTGTTATCCTGTCTCTGGCGAAGCGAGATGCATTTGCACGGATGCGATTCATGGCGGGCGAATACTCTACTAGTGGTATTGAATTGATACGGTGTCTTGCCCGCGCGCAACGCCTGGAAATCGAGGTAGCCCACTGCAATTTTGCGTCGCGTCAGATTGCTGACTTGATAATTCCTCCCAATGCTGTGATTTTCACGTCCTATGCAACTACCTATGTTCCCAATCTGTCAGCGGATTTTGTTAAGGCACTCTCGATTTATAGTCCACGAGCGGTTGTTCATATAGAGCCTTGCTATGAACACTATGAAACTCACACACTACTCGGCCTTATGCGGCGTCGTTACATTGAAGTAAATGATTACAATACTAATCTAGTCACGTTGCTACGTGATCAGGATAAGAAGAGCCGCATCAGAATACTAGACGAACGACCTGCAGTATATGGAATGAACCCACTGCTAGCAGCCTCGATACTAGTCTGGAGTCCCAGTATTTGAGGGGGAGTTCGGGTATGGGCGGTTCTACGCACGTTGATAATCAGTAGATTATAGCTGCCCGTGGCGGTCAATATGCTTGCAGACCTCAAACACCTTGGTGTCAACTCTGTCAGTTGCGTTGTCGGAAATTTGTTGGTGCGCGTCAATTTCTTATTCCGATCTGTACGCGCGGCTTAGACCAGACGACTATGGCATACTTGCTGTCACGACAAATGTGGGAATACTACTGAAATTGTGTTTCCTAAAAGTAAAAATCTACTGGTCTTCATGTTGGGTGTTTTGCCAAGCGTTAGATGAGATAAAGACAACTGACTTTATTATCTGTATGGTTCATCGAAACGCTTTAACAACTATAGATACCTTGATGTGAAACATAACCGCCTAGTTATAGATGCCTTTGCTTATACATTTGCTGGATACCTTGTCCAGCCGCTGGCGATAATCAGTTCATTGTGGACCAAGCGCCTCATCGGTCCCTACTTGGTCGGCGTTTTAGCGACGCTGACCCTGGTAACGTCTTATTCCGGTTTTTCAAATTTGGGCATGCTCAGCGCAGCCGAGCGCGATTTGCCTGTCTTGAAGGGGGCAGGCAATAGCGAGGGATTCAACCGGATGCGAGATACTATTTTTACCCTGACGGTAATTTCGGGGGTGGTTTTCGCTGTTTTGATGTTCGCCGGGGCGCTGATTTACCGCAGTGCCATTGATCTCGCCTTGTTTGAAGGGCTTGTGGCCTGTGCTTTGGTCGTAGTTTTGCAACAATGGGCATTTTATTACATCACCCTTCTGCGCACCCATCAAGAGTTTGTCTTTCTCAGCAAGGTGCAGGTGCTATCGGCGGCCCTTGCCAGCTTCGGTAATGTGCTAGCCGCCTTACTCTTTGGCTTCCGCGGTCTGTTGATCTCAACCGTGTTGGTGGCGGCGGTGCAGATAGCATTGCTAAGGCAACATCACAACCAACTGCCGGCGCTGGGTTTAGACCGGCGTGAAGTGAAGCACCTGTTTTCAGTGGGTGTGCCTTTGCTGGCTTTTGGGCTGGTGATGACGGGTATGAGGACCATTGATAACATGATGGTGCTGCGCCTGCTGGGCACCGAAGCCCTGGGGTTGTACTCCATCGCTTTGATGGCCAATGGCATTCTGTTCGCTCTAACGAATTCGCTCAGTGGCGTACTTTATCCGCGTATGCAGGCAGCCTATGGACGATCTAAAACTCTGGAAAGTCTGAGTGAGTACGTCATTCGTCCAACCCTGATTATGGGGTTGATATTGCCGGTACTGATGGCGCTGATCTTTTTCGGCGTCCCATTTGCGGTGCAGGCTTTTCTGCCGCGGTTCATTCCGGGGCTGCCGGCTTTCCGGGTGATTGTAGCGGTCACCTATTTCTTTGCAATGTTCCAAATGTCCTCAGCTTTCCTGATTGCCTTGAATAAGCAATTCAGAGTTATGTTGTTGTTGGGAGTTGCGTTGCTAGTTACCACGTTGCTGTCTATGGTTTTCACCCAATTGAGTTGGGGGCTGGTCGGGATAGCCTCGGCGGTAGGGGTAGGTTACGCACTATGCTTTGTCAGCGTAAACACCTATGCCGTGCGGCATTGGGCGGGCTGGCGACAGGTGGCTCGTTTCTTGTGGGATGCGGCGCTGCCATTCCTATATAGCGTTGTCTTGTTGATGATGTTGGAAGTGTTGCTGCCAGATGAACAGCCAAACCTGGTATTGGCCGCCAGCGTGACGGCGCTTAAGTTTGTTTTGTTCTGCCTGGGATATATCCCGCTGTTATTAATACTAGAGCGTCGCACCGGCTTGTTGGCTGATTTTGGCTATCCACTGTTGCGTTCGCTGCACGGTCGGATGGTGGCCATACGCCTGCGTGACGGGCAGGCTTAGACACGAATATGAACTTATTGGTGCTTAGCGATATTTCACAGGTCGAATACCTGTTAAAACATCAAGCGGATATGTTGGTGACTCATCGGCCAGTGACGCAGGATCTCGCCGTGGCTCATGAATTAGATCGCTTGCAGATCCCTTTTCTGGATGAGTTTTGCTACCTGTCTCCCAAAGATATCGAAGAAAATTGGAACCAGGCTAATGAGTTAGCTGAGATCTGGCAACAGTATGCTTTGTTGAGAGATGGGCCAAACCTAGAGCTAGCTGATCTGACAAAACAGGAGTTTGTCTGGCCGTTTGAAATTTGCCTGAACGCCAGAACCGTCTACCGACGCATCTTTGAATCAGATGCTGTGGAGAGTTTGCGCGGTTACTGGCTGCCACCGCAGGCCGTCTCTCGCACTGGTCCTGCACCGGTAACTCGCGCGGCGGCCTCTCTCGCTCAAGCGGTTCTGCGTTGGCTGGCGGACCTAAAACAAATCCCGATTCATAGTCTGCAATGTCCTCGCTCTCTCTCTGTAGAAAGGTTGGGCTGGCGTGTTCGCCAGCCATCCGTAGCAGTCCCGGTCAATGATCGGCCTGTAACCCGCCCCGAAAAAGTGGTGCTGCTGCTTGAGACCGGCTTGCGCGCGCACGAACAGGCCGTATTGGAACAGCACTTTGAAGCCACGGCAAATTGTCGGTTTGTGCGCATCTCATACTGGGAACTGGGGCCTGATGGATTGTTTGCGGCTGCGATTCATCAGACCGAATTCGACGCGGCGTTACAGGATGCCCGCCGGCATCTGGCAAAAAACCGGCTGGAGTATCGAGGACCTTACCCGGAAATCTTTGCCAACCCATACCTGGAATTTCAATTTCTGCGGATTCTCGAGGAAATCCAGGTCGCGGCGCGTATTGGCGCGGCTTTTGGCTCTGTGCTGGATGTGCTACGACCCTCACTATTAATTTTGGGTCATGATGCTTTCACGCAAGAGCGTATGCTGGTTCGGGAGGCACAGGAGCGCGGCATTCCCACTGTATCTCTGATCCACGGTGGTCTGTGGCATTCGGTGGGAGCGCGTGGAATCGTGGGCGCAGCCGATCATGTCTTGGTATGGGGTGAGAACGATGCGCGCCTGTTGGAATGCTATGGTGTGGAGCCAGCCCGAATTCATACTGTAGGCAGTTTGCAGTATGCACAGAAATATTTACAAGTCGATCAGGTCTGCACAGTCGGGCAAGGAGCGAATCGACGCACAGCGGTAAAAAGGCGAATGGGCCTCCCGACCGAGCAGCCGGTCGTAGCGTTGCTGACGGCTTCTACTAGCGCGGGTTTTGCCCAGGTGATTGCCAATCCGGCGGCCCACCGAAAAACCTGGACGGAACTGGTCCGAATAGCGGAGAGTCGCCCTGATATCACCTTTGCGATCAAACCACATCCGTCGTATGATCATTTTGAGTTTTACCGCCATTTGACTCGGCGGGGTCCTGAAAACCTAGTACTTCTGGAATCGGCCACTTTGGATGACGTTCTGGCCGCGGCTGAGATAGCCGTGTTGGTTAATTATTGTACCACGGCGGCCCTAGAAGCTATGCTGGCACACATTCCAGTGGTGTTTATCAGAAACGCAATTCTCCCGCTGAATAGCAGACAAGATTCGTTGAAGGAACACGGTTCTGTTCCGGTCATCTCATTGGAAGAACTGGAATCGATCTTGGATCGTCTTCTGCAAGATGATGTGACCCGCCATGCCGCTATAGAGGACGCCAAGTGGGTACTGCACCAATCTTTGGGAGAGAAAGATCGGCTGGTGCTGGCGTTGACAGGGACTGTGCTAGATCAAATTGCCCAGGATTCGTTGCCGCCGGTGGATGATCACTGGCGGTCCGGAGCAGGCGACACTTTCGCAGTTGAACTGGCAAGGGCGGCACGTATGTTGTGGGCAGGCGCAGGGGCGAGCGCCTATTTACAAGCTGTGCGAGACCTGCGAGTGCCTGCCAAAAAAAACTCTCGGTTAGCTGTCTGGAATGAAACAAAATTGTTTAATCTGGCGTATAGTCTGGCTTTGTGCGCTGAAAACGCCTCGACTTTGCTCCAACTGGCGAGTGAAAGCTTGACGGCGATGGAGTCCGTCCACCCGGTGACAACGCTGGCAAGGCAGCAGTTCCTGTTGATTGCCTACTTGGCGGCGATGATCCATCGTGTTGACGCAGGCCAGCGGAAAGCCGGCCGGTCTTATGCTTGGGTCATCTTAAGGCGAATACCTGGGGCGATAGCACGTTCACCACTATTTCGGCGCTATTTGGTGAAGTGCCTGGTAGAATCAAATCGGTTTTTGTTGACTCTGGTCAGTTTGGTTGAGAGGAGCTACTCTAATTGGGCCCGTTTGCAACCGACCCGCTATCAAGAAAACGGTTAGATAGAATTGCTGCCCAACTATCCGAAGCCTACGAACAAAAATATGAAGCCTATTACCAGAATCCGCGCGAAGACTTGGTACTCGTACTGGTTCTTACGGTATTGGATATCGGCTGCGGAACTGGCGCAACAGGCAAGAGGCTGCTGGAGAGCGGCAAAGCGAAGTGGGTGACTGGGATCGAATTGGTACCTGAGCAGGGCGAGATTGCTCGATCTGTTCTCAACGAGGTTTACATTGGTGACATCAATGAGATGACATTTGATTAGGAGCCGGACCATTTTGATTGTTTCGTATTCGGACATATTCTTGAGCACCTTGCAGATCCGTGGGGCCTGCTCAGGCGACTCAGACCCATCCTTGGGCGCGAGCGGTGTTGCCGTGGCTAGTATTCCGAATGTGAGACGTTGGCCCGTAACAGCACACTTGATGTTACATGATGAATGGAAGTACGGTCAGGATGGCATCCTAGATGTCACTCAGCTGCGCTTCTTCACACTTAAGAGTGCTGTTCGCCTCTTTGCTGAAACGAAGTATCTGGTTCAACTCGTTCAGCCCTATTTCAGTGGCCGGCGCTATTCTATTCCAAACCGATTTACATTCGGCCTCCTATCCGGATTTCTTGCTCAGCGGTGGTTGATTCGACTGCAAACACGCTGATTGATCCGGAAAACAACACTAAAAAAGCAAACTGAAAACTTTAGGGATCACAGGGGTGAAATAGCGGTCATCCCCGAAAGGCACTACAGGCAGTATTGTGGTCGAAGCTTGGCAAAGGGAGGGACATGGAAGCACGAACTGAACCTCGAGTGTCTGTGATTGTGTTGAACTGGAACAATTACGACGAGACAAGAAAGTGCCTCGAATCTTTGCAACAGGCCGGGTATCCGAGTTTGAAAGTAATCGTAGTCGACAATGGCTCAGCTGACGGATCAGGCAAGCGCTTGGAGTCAGAATTTCCCGGATTTAAATTTGTTTTTAATACTAAGAACCTGGGATTTGCCAGAGGGTGTAATACTGGAATTCGGGAGGCTCTGCGCGATGAGGAATGCAAGTATGTACTTTTGCTGAATAACGACGCAGTAGTCACTCCCAATTTCTTAGACAAAGCAGTAGAGACTGCCGAAATGGGAAGGAGTATTGGATTAGTCGGGGGCAAGATTCTCCAATCTCCTAAATCGAGGAAAATATGGTATGCGGGTGGATATATTGACCGCTGGCGCGGACAGGCAAAGACCCGCTGGGGTGAAACAGACCATGGCCAATACGATAAAACTGAAGAGGTTGGCTTTGTTACAGGCTGCCTCATGTTGATCAAGAGAGAAGTATTGGAAAATGTGGGGCTCCTTCCAGAGGAGTATTTTTTTGGGGTCGAGGAGTGGGACTATTCGTTAACCGTGCGAAGAGCGGGATACAGACTCTACTATGTGCCCGAATTTCTCGTTTACCATAAAGGCGATGGCAGTCACTGGAATTATGACCCAAAGTTTGTTTACAACTCCTATCGAAATAAACTTATTTTCCAAGAAAAATTTCTCCCCAAAGGATTATTTCCGATATGGAGGATCAGCTTCGTTATCTACGGGAAGTACGTCGCGAGGCGAGCCCGGGAAAGATTAATAAAGAAACACAACTTTGGCAAAGATAAGATAGTGTCATTAAAGGATCTGGATTTTGCTCTTATCAAAGCGGTCGAGGATCACGGGAAAAATGTTCTCTCCGAAGAAACGATAGCTTCTTTTGATGAGGCACTAGGGAAAGAGTCGGTAACATGAATGCTATTAGCCAAACACGGTAGGCTGCGGCACAGAGTAACGAAAGGGAATAGTGGCGGGACCTCTGCAATAACTTCAACGAGTTTTCCCGCATCCTTGAAATCCCATCCTTTACAATAGGCTTCGATGACCCGCAATTTGATGAGGTGCCTTTTGCCTGCGCCATTGCGGAAAAACTCCGCTTGCACCACCACGAGTTTTTACACGACTGCCTGGGATGTCGTCGGCGTGAGTGCCTGGCTACCGCATGTTTACGACGCACCATTCGCCGATCCATCAGCCCTTCCGACAGTCCTGCTCTGTGAGCGCCTCGTCGAAACTGTCACAGTGGCGTTGTTGTGTGGGGACGGAGGCGATGAAACACTTTGTGGTTACCCGTGGCACCGCGCGCTCGAAGGGGTGGAGCGCTGGCGGACAGTATCCGTGTGGTTGCGTCGATCGGCGGTGCTGGCACTCGTTCATCTCACGAACGGCTCGATATCAGAGCATCGTCTTTGCCGCGCGGGATCGACAGGATCAGTGGACGGTCTTGCGTACAAGGTTTTTCGTCGACGATGTCGCGACATTTACCGATTGCGGGGCGGATACATTTCCCGATTTCGGTGATTACGTGCGCCAGTGGTCGTCCGAACTTCGTAATGTAGGCGATCCTCTCCGACCCATATGGTGTGGTGTTCGACTTCGGTGTGTATAATCAAGGTTTGCACGGCTTGTGGCACCGAGGTGTGCGCGGTTTTGGTTTTGAACCCGATCCGTCATCGCAGACCAACGTGTGACTGCCACCCAACGTGCACGCCGTGCAGAAAGCGCTCGCAGCCAAGGAAACAAGGGGACCTTTCTATCAGCACGGAGTTGTGTTGTTCACTACAGTACGCGGGGGCGCACGTCCAAGACCGTTGAGGTTGAGGCGGTTACACTAGTCGATGCACTTGCATGCGGATCAGAAGAAATAATCGATTTGGTCAAGATGAATTCCATTATTTTCTCGATCCGAAAAGCGTGCCTGGAATCCGCGCTGTGATCTCGGCTACAAGGACGGATTTTCACGCAGTGCGCTTCAGTTCGTACACGTTCGGAGACATGCTTTTCGTAAACCAGAGGCTAGCGTCACTGAATCTCTGGCAACGCGTATGGTTGCGGCTGCGGTACAAGTATGCGCGCGGTTTGGGCCGGGTCCTCGGCACGTTTTGAGACGATGATTATCACGCAACGCAAAGACATGACGTGGATCGTCGCCCAACTCGGCGCGCGCATGCATTACGCAGTGCCCCGCATCCTTCATGCAGCTGGGGTGCTGGAACATTTCTTTACGGACATCTGCGCCGTGAAAGGGTGGTTACGTCTGTTGCGCTTGATTCATCCGGCATTGTGCCCAACCGGTATTGCCCGTCTACTGGACCGAGTGCCCGAAGGTGTTCCACCCTCCAGGATCACCGCCTTCACCAATCTTGGATTGGAGTACACCCGCCGGCTGCGGGCGGCAAAGTTGCCCTGCGAGGCCACAGCAGTCTTCTTGTGGAACGACAGCAAGTTCTGTCACCGTGTTAATGCTTCGCCGTGGGGAAATGCCCGAGGAGTATTTACCTTCAACAACGCGGCACTCGAAATACTCCAGATGGCGCGCGCCCGAGGACTGAAGGCTGTGATGGAGCAGACTATCGCTCCGCGGGAAGTAGAGCGGCGCCTCCTGCACGAGCAACAGGCATTACATCCCGGCTGGCAGGAGCCCCCGCGCACGGATGGGTTGCTGGCATAGTACTGTGAACGCCAGTACGCTGAGTGGAAAATGGCCGACTTGATCATCTGCGGCTCCGATTTCGTGCGCGATGGCATCCGGGAATGCCATGGTCCTATGGAAAAGTGCCTGGTTGTTCCGTACGGAGTGGATTTGCGAACACCCAAGGATGAAGG
Organism: Verrucomicrobiota bacterium; assembly: GCA_003219335.1. Lineage (GTDB taxonomy): Bacteria > Verrucomicrobiota > Verrucomicrobiia > Chthoniobacterales > UBA10450 > Udaeobacter. The sequence goes on from QHOF01000020.1 coordinate 8,947, forward strand.
TGAAAATCACAATGTGGAAGGCATACCCGATCAGCTGGAACTCTTCCAACCCTCCTCTCCCTCTGCTCTCCGTGCGGACCGTAGTGGTCGCCGGCCGCTGCATGTGCTGACGGTCGGTACAATTGGTCTGCGCAAAGGTGCACCCGCTGTATACGACGCCGCCAAGATACTGCAGGGCCGCGCACAGTTTCGCTGGGTGGGCGGAATCGATCTATTGCCGGAGGCGGCTCAGCGAATGCGGGTGCATGTAGATCTAATGGGCAGCGTCCCGCGCGCGGAGGTGGACGCGCATTTTGATTGGGCAGATGTGTTTTTGTTGCCTTCATTGTGTGAAGGCTCGGCCACGGTTACCTACGAAGCGCTCTCGCGGGGTCTGCCGGTAATCTGCACGCCGAATACTGGTAGCGTTGTACGTGACAGCATTGATGGCTTCATCGTGCCTGTGGACGATGCGATCGCGATCGTCGAACGTCTTGAATTGCTGGTAGCTGATACAGATCGCATCGAAAGAATGTCCGAGAGCGCAAGACGCCGCGCGCGTCAGTTCACCGTTGCTGTTTACAGTCAGCGGTTGCTGAAGGCGCTTGCCGGAATTTTATGCGCCGAGTAAGTGTACCAAGCAATGAGGTGGTTGCAAGGACAGATTTTAGTCTGGAGCTCTGGCCTCATTACTTTTAGATTTGTAGGATCAAATGCAGTCTTTTACCTACACAGAACCGGCCGCACTTGAGAGTGCAGCCTGTAATGGTGGAGCCAACCGTTTCTCGTTACCAGGAATCGCTGCCGCCGGCGTCGGTACGCTCTTGGCAGTCAGTCTCATTCCAGAGCATCCGGCCCCCCAGGGAGCGTTGTTCTCTGCAGCGCTGGTGATGGCTGTCGGCCTAGCGATGGCACCGATGGCAGCAGCATTTCGCGATCCGAAGGCGCTCTTGCGCACTGAGCATGTAGTAGTACTGGCGCCGATCTATTGGCTGCTCTTGGACCTATTGCAAGGCGCCTACTCGCTGGATGGGATTCATTGGGAACAGGTTGAAACAGCGTTTATCAGCATCGGACTGTTCGTTGTCGCGGTGTGGGTGGGCGCCTCGGGTCGCGTGTGGAAAGTTCCTCGTAGCATTCTCAAATCGGTGTCGCAAGACTTTTCGCCGAACACATTCTTAGGGCTATCCGTAGCCGCGTTTGTCTTGGGAATGCTGCCGTTCGCTATACCAACCAACTTCGATGTGACCGAAATGTTGCATTACGTCGGTACGGGACGTTGGGAGGCACCGTGGGCGCGCGGGCGACTGGGGGGATGGGATGCGTTTCTCGATCAGTTGCAATACTTCGGGTACGTTCTGCCCACGCTTACAGTCGTCGTCGCTCATCGTAGCGGTTGGGGCAATGGGCGGACTCTGTTGTGTGGTGGAATGGCCGTCATCATGGTGATTTTCCTGGCACAGAGCGGAAGCCGACGCGTGATCGGTGTCATCTTCGGTATGGCTTTTATTATCTGGGTGCTGACCCAGCAGCGACTGTGGACCAAGCATATGCTTATCGCCGCAGCCGCGGCTGCGGCACTCCTGGTTACTCTGGAAATCATGCTGGAATATCGGAATGTTGGTCTGGCGGCGGTTACCCAAACTGAGGAGAATCAATCGATTTTCAAACGAGATTATCTTCACGTCGATGACAATTTTTATCGCCTGTGCCAGGTGATTGAATTGATTCCGGAATACTATCCACACACCTATCACAAGTACTTTGTCTGGGTGCTGGTTCGCCCGATTCCACGCGTATTCTGGCCAGGCAAGCCGGTGGATCCGGGTTTCGACTTGCCATCGGCAGTCGGAGCTAAAGGAGTTTCATTATCGACCACGGTCATCGGGGAACTATATGTGGCAGCCGGTTTCATCGGCATTGCGCTCGGCGGATGGTTCTACGGCAGGCTGTCCGGTATGGCAAACCAACTGCTGACGCAACGTACAACCTTTTCAGCCCTAATAATATACGCCACGCTGACGATGTCCCTGTTTTCCGGGGTGCGATCCATGTTGGAACTGGTGCTGGTCAATTACGCGATGCTGGCTTGGATCGGCCTTTCGCGGGTAATAATTTGCTTGAGGGGCCAAAACAATTCTTGACTGGGCATTTTTTTGACGACCGCGCCGTTGATAGCCTACTAAAAGGCCGAATTTCTGCTCGCGATTCGGACTTAAGTAAAATCGTTGCGCGGTAGGTGATATCTTTGCAGATTACTTACAGGTCGCAAGGTTCCTTTTTGTCGACCTAGTTATAGTTGAGCGGGCAGGGCTGTCGTATTGCAAATATGCGGGTCGCTGTCGTCACTTACTTGGCTTCTCCTTATCAAGCTGAGCTTTTCAACGCCGTTGCGGCTTCGGGCGGGATTGAACTGGAAGTCGTCTATCTTCACCGAACATCTCGTACCCGTCGTTGGACGATTCCTCCCATCTCCCACACGGCCGTGTGTCTTGACGAGGAGCCAGGCCGTTTCGAGGAGGTACGGGCGGAAATCTTGGACGCCGACCTCGCCGTCTTCAACTACTACTCGCAACGCTCGGCGCGTGTGCTACTCGATGGTCGCGCAGCGAGCGGAAAACCGTGGTGCTTCTGGGGCGAGCGCCCCGGATTGCGGAAACCTGAATGGATTGGCCGTCTGGTACGGCAATGCGCTCTATCTTGGCTTCATGACTCGCCTGCTCCAATCTGGGGCATCGGACGATTTGCCGTGGAACGCTATCAAACGGAGTTCGGTCCACGGCGCGCTTACTGCAACCTGCCGTATTTTTCTGACCTCAAACGATTCCAATGCTCCGTCGGGGCTGTGGAACGCGCCGCAGCCGAGCGCGTCTTCTTGTTCTCCGGCTCGCTCATCCATCGCAAAGCGGTGGATTTGGTAGGACGCGCGTTTCTCCGGCTCGCGCGAGAGGTCCCGAATGTTCGCCTCAGGCTTTTAGGCGACGGAGAACTATATGGCGCACTGGCAGAGATGCTTCACCCGGTGCGTGAGCGCGTGGAGTTCATCGGATTTAAGGATTGGGCGGAACTTCCAGCCTACTACGGTGCCGCAGATATACTCTGCGTACCGTCGCGATACGACGGATGGGGGCTGGTAGTCCCCGAAGGACTCGCGTCGGGGCTGCCGGTCATCGGGACCAATTCCATGGGCGCGGCGATAGAATTCATCAAAAGCGGTCTTAACGGCTGGCTTGTCCCTGCGGGCCACGGCGACATGCTTTTTGCGGCGATGCGCGAGGCGGCGTTGTTGCCGGATACGAAGCTCGCCGAAATGTCCTGCCGAGCCCGAGAAAGCGTGAGGGAGCATAGCCTGCAACACGGCATACAACGGTTCATCCGTGCCACGCGTGACGCTTTGGCGAACTGGCAATCCTGACTTATAGCATGTGTGGCATCACGGGTCTCTTCTGGTCTCACGCTGAAACTGTCGAATCTCAAAGCGAGTCTGGTCCGAATGCCCTGCTTAAGCAGGTGTCGTAACCACGGTAGATCATGAGAGTCCTGCACGTAATTCCGTCTGTAGGCCACCTGCGCGGTGGATCCAGCGTTGCGATGCGCACAATGGCGCACGGCCTGGTTCAAACCGGCCTCGCGGTGGATGTGGCTACCACTGATGATAATGGGCACAGCCGTTTGAATGTTTCGCATTCCAAGCCAATCGTAGAGGAGGGAGTAACCTACCGGTATTTTCGGCGCCAGACACGTTTTTACACCTTTTCCTGGCCGCTTACGCGCTGGCTGGCGCAGCATGTAAGAGAATATGACTTGGTCCACATTCATGCTTTGTTCTCATATGCGGCAATCCCGGCCGCATATTGGGCCACCCGGTGGAAAGTCCCTTATATTGTTCATCCGCTTGGTGTTCTCAATTACTGGGGCATGCATAACCGGCGGCCATGGTTGAAGAAACTTTCCTATTCCCTGATTGAAAAACACATTCTGAGAGGCGCTGCTGCCATCCGTTATACCAGCCAGCAGGAACGCTCAGAGGCAGCGAAATTGGGAATTAGACAAAGATCCGTGATCATCCCTGAGGCAGTAGACATACCGCTCAACAGCGTCAATTTTGCGCCTGGTCCGTTCCATGCCCGAAATCCGCATCTCGCTGACCGCTGCATAATTCTCTTTTTGTCGCGTTTGGATCCAAAAAAGGGATTGGATATTCTGATGCCGGCTTTCGCCCACGTGCAGGTGCAACATCCCCGGACAACGCTGGTGCTTGCCGGAAGTGGTGAGCCGGCTTTTGTGGCTCATCTACAGCGAGAGGCGACTAGATTAGGAATCGCCCCCGACATCGTTTGGGCCGGTTTTTTGACTGGGGAAGAAAAATGGGCTGCTATGGCAGATGCCGATATCTTTGTTTTGCCGTCTTATTCTGAGAACTTCGGTGTGGCTGTGGTGGAAGCAATGGCTTCTCGGTTGCCTGTGGTGATCTCAGACCAGGTAGCCATTCACCGGGAGATTGCGGAAGCTCAGGCCGGGCTTGTCGTTCCATGCAGAACGAAAGAATTGGCCGAAGCGTTGGACACACTAATAGCAGACAACGGACTGCGGACTGAGATGGGCATCAACGGACAATGTTTAGCACGAACAAAATTCTCTCCCGAAGCCGCGACGCAAAATCTGCTTAATCTTTACAGCGACATCTGTGCTCCACCGTTGCAAGACGCCGAGCATGCCGTTACTTAGCTAAGCGGTGGGACGGAATTTCATATTGCGAATTCCGACTTTTGATTCTCACAAATGACTATTGTTGACACAGAGTATGCGTGGAACGATGGGCTACCAACCTGCGCGCACGAGTACCTGTTACCTGCCGTACAAGACATTGTCCAGACTCTCTACAAGAGCGAATGCGTTAAAATTCTGGACATCGGGTGCGGCAACGGACATGTGGCCTCGACCATGGCCAAATCCGGGTATTCTGTGATCGGCGTGGATGCTTCCCGGTCCGGTATTGAGATTGCGCGTTCCGCTCACCCTAATGTGCAGTTTAAAGTCTGCTCTGTTTACGACGACGAATTGATTGATGCCGTCGGCGACCAAGTCGAGTGCGTTATATCATTGGAGGTGGTGGAGCATCTATTCTATCCAAGAAAGCTCTTTGAACAGAGTTACCGGCTTCTTAAGAGTAATGGTTACCTGATCATCTCAACCCCTTTTCATGGATATCTGAAGAACTTGGCGCTCTCACTGGTCAATGGCTGGGATAGCCATTTCAGTGTTGGATGGGATGGTGGACACATAAAATTCTTCTCCAAAAGTACACTAGCGCAAATGGCCCGTGATGCTGGTTTTAAAAGTCCGCGCTTTCGAGGGGCGGGGAGATTTCCGGGGCTGTGGAAGTCGTTGATAATGGTCGTGCAGAAATGAGCGTTGGCGCACAACTCTCGCTAATCATCCTGACCTATAACGAGGAGAAGAACTTACCGGCCTGCCTCGCGAGTCTCAAAGGTTTAGAGTGCGAGATTTTTGTTGTCGATTCAGGAAGCACGGATCGGACAAGAGAAATTGTCACGGCTGCCGGAGCTCAGGTCATAGAGCATCCATTCAAAAATTACTCGGCACAGCGCAATTGGGCGCAGCAGAACCTGCCAATTAAAACTGAATGGGTGTTGCACCTAGATGCCGACGAACGGCTCACGCCGGAACTGGTAGCTGAGATACGTGAAAGGCTGGGGCATGCAGAGAGCAAGGAGCAAGGAGTAGGGAGCATGGAGCATGGAGCTAAGAGCGAGGCTCGCGGAGCACGGAGCGCACAGCTTGGAGCTGGCCATCAGCAATCCGCCATAAGCCATTCGCCAGGGTCCGGGGAACTGGAAGGGATCGATGGATTCTTGCTCAGGAAGCGGACGTTCTTTATGGGGCGATGGATTCGGCATGGCGGTCATTATCCGTCGTATCACTTGCGGCTTTTCCGCAAAGACAAAGGTTTTTGTGAAGAACGACTTTATGACCAGCACTTTGTGGTGAACGGGAAAGTCGAAAAACTAAAGCATGATTATATAGACGTCCTCAATCCCGACCTCGACACCTGGACGCAGCGCCACATGCGTTGGGCGGAGCTGGAAGCCATGGAGTATTTGAACGTTCATAATGGCAACGGTCAAGTGCGCGCGGCATTGTTTGGAAATCCAATCGAGCGCCGCAGATGGCTGCGGAACGATCTTTACGGGCGCTCACCTCTGTTCGTTAGGCCGTTTATTTACTGGCTCTACCGCTACTTCTTTCGGCTCGGTTTCCTCGATGGTAAACAGGGATTCATTTTTCATTTCCTCCAGGGTTTCTGGTTTCGTTTGCTGGTGGATATCAAGATTGATGAAATGAGAAAAGCTGGAAGGCTAGGAAGCGAGACATAAACGCAGAGATTGGGAGAGTACGAGATTGAGAGAGTGGAGACTTCAACAATCTCTAGTCTCAACGAATCTCGCCTAATCTTAACCTCTTCTCAACCATCTCAATTAATCTCAACGAATCTCCCAACCTCAACCAATCTCAATTAATCTCATAATATCAACCAGTCTCCACAAACCTCAAGACACTTACGTGAATCAACTGCGAAATCGCCGAAGCCTACACTGCGCTGCGGTGTTGATGGCCGCCACGCTGCTCGCTGGTTTCGGCCATGTTCCAATCCTACGGGAGATCGCATCTTTTCTGATCGTTGAAGATTCGTTGCAGCCGGCGGCCGCTATTGTTGCATTGGGCGGCCAAGCGCCTTTTCGGCAGATTGAAGCGGCAAAACTGTATCATGCTGGCTGGGCACCGATCGTGTTCATAGTACGAGAAGGGGCCAGCGATGAGTCCCATGCGATGCAGGAACTGGGAATAACAACCCTTCCCGAGTGGGAGCTGAGCCGCAAAGTTCTTATCCATCGGGGGGTTCCGGCGTCCGCGATTGTTGTGCCGAACGCCGAAGCTGTGGGCACACTTGAGGAATTACAAGCGGTTTACGATGCGCTCCAATCCAAAGATGCGCCGGTCATTCTTGTCACGTCCAAATACCACACCCGCCGCACACGCCTGACGTGGCAATACGTAACCGGCGGCTGTTCGCAGCCGATCGTCCGCGCGGCGAGTCGCGACCCGTTCGATCCGGACAGGTGGTGGCAGCAGCGCCGCTTCGCCTTGTCTGTCGTCCGCGAATACCTCGGCTTGGTCAATTACTATGCGGGGTTTCTGGTGGGGCCTGGCGGTGGGTAGAAGGCTGGAAAGCTAGAATGCTGGGAGGAGAGACAGCGCCACAGTGTTTAACGAGTGATTGATAGGCAAGACCGTTGGAAAAATCTCGAGGTTTGGCAGCTGGCAGATGAGCTAGCGAAGCATGTTTAACGGCTAGGAAGTCCCCGTCTCCTTGCGGCTTTGCATTCAAGCTTCCTAGCTTGGCGGCGTTGAGCTGCTCGCCGAATTACGGTTGACATGAAAAACGTATCATTTATCTATCTCCTCATCTTCGCAACATTTGCGCTGTCTGCAGATACAATCAGTGCCACGGATCCTACACCCCGCGCGTTACTTTTTGCGGGTTTCAACAATGGCAGGGTTTCAGGCGACGCCAAACTACACATTCAACAGGTTACCTACGATCCAAATGGCAAAATTGGCGAGGGCATCTTCGTTCGAAAAGATAAAACGGGCAGCTGGATTAGTAGCGACATTGAACGCATCGATACTCGCCGGGGGAGTGTAGCTTTCTGGATTAAACTCAATAATTCGAGCACGATCGGGCTGCCTCAGCTTTTCAACATATATCCAGGTCCGCCGTATATAGAGGCTAATTTCTTACCGGATCGGCCCGATCCAAAGAATTCCGCCGTCACTCTTCCCGGCGAAATAACATTTACCATGCGGCTGGTTCCCACAGTGGACGGTAACTATTCGATTGAAGAAAAAGTAGGCACCGGCGGATTTTCGTTTCGGCCCGGGGAATGGCACCACGTCGTCTGGACCTGGCAAGGTATGAATCACAAAGTCTACCTTGATGGAACACTGAAACACAAAAAAGTCTTCAGCAGTCCGATGCCGCCGCAGGCCCTCCCTACTTTCAGAATTGGCCCCTCATTTGATGGTTTTGAAGACGTAACGATTGATGAATTGGGAACTTACAATTTTGCTCTCACCCCCTCTGAAGTTACTGCCGCATATTCCGCGACGATATCAAAACCTGTTGCACCAATTAATCCACATGGAATAGATGTTACTGCGGAGTGGGGGCCAGGGGTGGGGAAAGTGAGCATTGCTGCAGATTCCGGAAATGATTTTGAAGGATCCGCAGTCAAATACATAGTAAATGTTTATCGCGATGGAAAGTTAATCAAATCCGGAGAAATAACGAAACTGCTTCGCGGATTTGGTGAAACGCTCATCTCCATCGGCACTATGACTCCGGGGTCTTACTTTGCAACCGTTAAACTTGTTAACAGCCGCAGTATGGTGCTGGCGATTAAAAATTCTTCCAGCTTTGTCGTACCCAAGAGCGCATGGCTTGGAAATTCCTTAGGGGTAAGTAGCCGTGTTCAACCCCCATGGACCGCCATAGTTGTCAATGGTTTAAAACTCAGCGTATGGGGAAGAGAGTATGATCTTAGGGGCGGGTTTGGATTGCCGAGGCAAATTACTTCACAGGGGCAGCAACTGTTGGCAAGCCCCGTTGCGTTAGAGATTGATCTGGGGAGCGGACCGATTCAACTAAAACCGTCGTCACTCTCGATTACTTCGATTCAACCACATCTAGTAACCTGGCAGGGTACCGCGGCGGGTCAGGGTATCACCGCTTCGGTAAGTGGAAGTTTGGAGTATGACGGGATGATGCTTATCACCTTAAAGCTTTCTCCCACAACCGGTCCGATAACTATTAAAACGGTACGTTTGCAAACAGTGCTTCCTTCACGCCGAGCATTATTCATGCACACCACAACCGATCAACCGTATTGGTGGTATCCGTACAAGTCTGCGGTGCCCAGCGTACCAGGCGTATTTCATACTAATCTCGCCCAAAAGCCACGCAAATCTACTTTCCTGGCGGTCGTGCTATTCTCCGATGATGATCGCGGACTTGAATGGCTTGGTGAAAATCCCGCTGGTTGGCGCGTCAATGAAGCGCTTCCCATCCAAGAAATGATTCGCGACGGCAACGGCAACGTTCGACTGCAGAATAATTTCGTTAACAAAAACTTTAACCTGGGCGATCCCATAGAAATCAATTTTGGCTATGATGCGACCCCCGTAAAGCCGCTTCCGGCAGATTGGAGAGGGGGCCGATTTGGGGCAGCTGGCGGGACTTCGGTCTTTCCGAATAATGATTTCGACGTTTATTGGGATTGGCGAGGCCAATCAACTGGAGGAAGATCCAATGCAAACTTTCCCATCTTTTCATTAGTACCTCGCGACAGCAACCTATACAAAACGGCAACCCAAGGTATGAGACATGAAGGTCGCAAGGTTGCGCCTTTTACCAATTTCCACGTGACAATTCCGTCTGGCGGTCATACCTGGATCGACCTCGATCCAATTAAAGCCGAAACAGCAAACGACGGTTGGATCTCCGTGCCTACCAAGGGCGATGCCGATTATTGGGTCTATAACGTAAATAACGCGCTCTCAAATAATACATATGATGGGCTTTACATCGATGAGCCTGAACCGTACA
>QHOF01000020.1:18645-19164 GCA_003219335.1 Verrucomicrobiota bacterium
GCGGTTACATAAAAGAGGATGGAACCCATGGAACAGGATATATGCTCCTTGGCATGAGGGAAAAATTAAAACGCATTCGGCAGGTAATGTTAGATAACGGCAAGCGGCCCGTCATTTGGCTTCACACTACTGCAAAAATGTATCCGCACGCATTTGCTTTTGCCGATATCGTGAGCGACGGAGAATCTGTTTTATTTGAAAAACCCACTGATCCGGATTGGGTTGATATATGGGGTAAAGGAAAAGCTGGCTCAGACTGGATTCGAGGACTTTCCAGAAGCCAGAAATTCGGATTCGTTCCCGCTTTTCTTAATTATATTAGATTTTGGAATCAGCCGGCAGCATACGGTAAAGCACTCCGCGCAATGTACGGCGTATTAGCAATTCATGACATTATTCCGCTAACCAATGATGCCGCTTCTGAATCTTGGTTTGAAAATATAAAAAAAGATTATGACATTACTTCACGCGGTGTAGAATTCAAAGGTTTTTGGGAACAGACTGCGATTCAACCCGACC
>QHOF01000563.1 GCA_003219335.1 Verrucomicrobiota bacterium
AAGGCTTAACCCCAACCAACTGCCGTGTCTCGAGCCCGCGCGCCGGTTTCGCGCACCAAAATTTGTACGCGACATGCGGCGTGACTTGTGATAGAAGATTCGTACGCTTGACCGGCTCTCGGCTCGCCCTTTCGGGGTTTGCTGCTGAGCGGTGGAAGAACGAAGGGAGGACCGAAAGTTCAACCCACGCGAGCTTCGTGACAACACAGTCGCTGTAGCGCGCTGGAACCGGAAACAATTCGAGGTTCCTGACCTTATCGGCTTCGCCGATTACGAGGCAAGCTCGGCGACCGTCGCCGGTGATCTGCAAGCCTACCCCGTAGCAGCGGATGAATCTGGGCTTCTCCTACCGTTTCCGTACCCAAAGTCCAGTAGCAGTCTCCGTTGGCTCTCCGTCGCCGGTCCGGAGGAGCTGATCGTTCTACGTACCGCCGCAGGACACGTTGTCCGATCCACAGACCCGCTCCTCTCGCCACGTGTTCATTCGAATCGCCTCGATCGTCGGTATCGCTGCTGGCACTTCCGCGACTACAAGAAGGCATGGTCGAGGTTCATCACCTGCGGCCTTTCCCTGCTGGACGGCCGACGGTATTCTGCGATGTATCGCACGGACATCGAGAGCTATTACCCATCGGTCGAACTCGAGCGCCTACAATCGCTTCTGCAAGGCTACGGATGCCTAGTACCGGCGGCCGTTCTCATTCTCAAGGTCCTCCGAAAATGGCAGTTACGCGACGGCCTCCGAGGTCTCCCGATCGGTCCGGAGGTCTCAGCCGTCCTTGGCAACTTCCTTCTACATCCGGTCGACAGGTCGTTCGAAGCAAACGGATATGAGTATCTCAGGTGGAGCGACGACATCCTGACCTTCGGACGGACAATCGAGAGCTGCCAGGATTCCATGGTCGTTCTCGACGAAGGGCTTTCGAATCTCCGGTTGGCTCGTTCCGTCAAGAAGACGCTGCCCTTTGACAACGTCTACGATGCCCGGCGCAACCTACAAGATCATTGGCTCACTTCGCTGACGGATGACGGACCTCCTTCACGGCGAAGAGGACGTGGCCAGGGAAGCTCTTCACTTGGCGTACGACTCGAAGATCCGAGGACAGCCAGAAGTCGAGGGATATTTTTTTCGCTGGGTAGTTCGAACTCTCAAAAACAGACGGGATCCGTACGGCTGCCTATCACTCGCACGTAATCCCCCACTGATGAACGTCGATCCTCAGGTATCAGGCCAATACCTGGCAGAGGCCGGCTTGAAGAATACGCACGTCGTAGATGTGATGATGGATCGCCTCTCGCATCCGGCGGAGGACCGATTCGATGGACTCGATCTCCACCTTCTAAACGCGATGCGGCGTCGCCGTTTCGGGCGCGCGGAAGCAAAGGAGTTCAGAACCATCGCGACCGATTCGGCTCGCCGGTGGCCGGTCCGCGTGTATGGTTGGGCTGCCTACGCCCGAACCACGGAACGCTACCCGGAGCTAATGGAGGCTGCGAGAGCAGAGACGATTCCTCAGCTTCGTCGCGGCATGATCGCGAACCTAAAGGGCCGTAGCCCGCGACCGTTCCTGGATCATGCGCGAGCGAAGTTCCCGGAGTCGCGTTATATGGTCCAATGGGTCCAGGCGGCGTGACTCGGCCTGAATGCGTGACTAGACTTGGTGCGGCGATTAGCCCAGTATTCTCCGCAAATTGAGCGGTGAATAGTAAATTGACTATGCGGTGATTGGTTGCTATATTCTCCGCATGAGGTGCGGGGAATGAGCCGTTACATTTATGATTTGCCGGATTGGCCGGATTTCCAGTGGGACCAGAAAAAGCTGGCGACACCACTGGCTGCGTTGCGGCACCGCCAGGGACGCCTGGTCGGCCGCATGGAAACGTTGGGTTTTTCCTTGCGCGCGGAAGCCACGCTGCAAAACCTCACCCTGGAGGTCTTAAAGTCTTCCGAAATTGAAGGCGAGATTCTGAACGCTGATCAAGTGCGGTCCTCTATCGCACGGCGACTTGGTATGGACATCGGCGGACTGGCGCCCGCTGACCGCCGCGTCGAAGGCGTGGTCGAAATGATGCTGGATGCCACGCAGAATTACAGGGCGCCGCTCACCGCCGAACGGGTATTCGGCTGGCATGCTGCGCTGTTCCCGACAGGCTACAGTGGCATGAGCA
>QHOF01000170.1 GCA_003219335.1 Verrucomicrobiota bacterium
TTCAAGTTAGAGAACGCAGCACCCCGAAGCTGGCGCAGCAGGCCTGGCGCTTTACCCGTTGACGCAACCAGCGCGTCAAGATTTCCGTCGCTCCATTCGGCGACCCCGCGGTTTGGCTCGATGAAGTGCGTTTTCCGCAGGTAAAGAAGCAGCCCTTCGTCTTTCGCGGACACCACTTCGTAACGCCAATGATGCGCTTTCGCCTCGCGACGAACGTTGCGTCCGAAAACGGTCAGCGCGTCGCGGTGATCGCGGTAGGCGGAGACGACTTTGAAAACTGTGTAGCCGCCGGTGAAAAGGATTGCGAACACCACCGCGATAGCCAGGTAGGGACGCCGCGCTGCGGCATCTGCATTCAAGGAGCGACGGCTTGGCAAGCCGTCGGTTTCCAAGGTGACGGCTGGGAAGCTGTCACCCCTTGAGGAGGATCGTCGCGCGCCGACCTTGCCAATTTGATCCGCGAGCAGCAAACATAGCGGCGGAATAATCGGGAAAATTCGATCCACCCGCTTGGACGGAATCAGTGACATCACGATCAGCCCGCCAATGCTCCAGCAAAGTAGCCAAGACGTCTCAGGTGACAGGTCGCGAAAGACCGAGCGGAACCGCCACTTGCGCGAATAAAGCTCGGCGATCGCGAGAGCGATCATGAGCGGACTCCAAGGCGCAAACTTATGCAACAGATGCGGCAAATAAAAATACAGCGGCTGCGGCCGATGAATTGTTTCGCCAAACCGCCCAACGAATTCGCGCATCACAACTTCATCAAAAAAGCCGGGTTGAAACACGATCCCTCCGATCACCCATATGAGAAAAATTGCGAGAGACGCGATCCACGGCCACCAGCCGGACCAGGCGGCGGCAAGGAGTGACGGCTTCCCAGCCGTCATGTTTGAAATCGACGGCTGCCCAAGCCGTCGTTCCTTGGTCGCGAACCATTGGAACAGCACAATTCCAGGCAGCAAGAACGCATAGACAATCGGCCCTTTGATTAGCATTGCGACTGTGAGCAACGCGCAGAGGTAAAATCGATCACGCGATTGCCATTCCGTCCCTTCTCGGGTTTTCTTCCAAATCAGCAGCCCGATCAGAAAAATCGCGAATGCGAGCGGCATATCTGTGCGCACGAGCGTGGCCAGGCGCGGGCTGAGCAAATTCAATCCAAATGCGCTCATCGCAGTTAAGCCGGCGGTTAATCCACAAGCAGAGGTCGCAGCACGAAACAACAACACCGCGAGGGCAACGGCAGCGAGAAACGACGGTAACCGCCACGCTACATCCCACGATCGGGTTAGCGAGAACAGACCAGCCGAAATCCAGCCTATGAGGGGCGGCTTGGTGGCGACGTGTTCGTGCGGCGTCTGTTGATAAAACCAGCGGCCTTCCTTGATCATCTGAAAGGAAGTGAACGCCTGCTTGGCCTGATCATAATCATCCAGCTGCCACGGCAAATTCGCGATTGCGAAAAGCAGGAAAGTCGCCGCCACGACGATCCACAGGGTGCGCCGGTCTTGCAGCACGTCATTCTTTGTCATGTCGAGCGAAGTCGCCTGCCAAGCCGTAGCTTTATGCGAAGGGCTGGAGACATCTCCAATTGTCAGGGTCCAGAGATTCCTCAACTACGCTGCGCTCCGCTCGGAATGACAGTCATATAGTTTCACTCGCGCCAGAGAATCGCGCGCATGGGCGCGCCATCTGCGCCGGCGATTTTCAGAGGAAGCGCAGCGAAATTATAAATCCCAGGCGGAACGTCGCTGAGATCCAGCGATTCAACGATGGCGATGCCGGCGCGAGCAAGCGCGTGATGATTCTGCAACGATTTGGAATCAATTTCATCCACCGACGGCAGGTCCACTCCGAGCAGCTTCACCCCATTCTTCTGCAGCCACGCGGGAACATCGGCTGCGATCACAGGAATTTGATCTGGAAAAACTGTCGAGTCGCTCCAGCGACCGGTCTTGACGAGCAGGCGCGAGGTCGCAGCGATTTGCTCGGCGTGCGGTTGCAGATCTTCAAGCGTGATCAGGTGCTTTTCCTTGGAGCGCGAAAAGGTCTGCGTGAGATCGACCACGGTTGCGCGGCCGAAATAAATGTCGAGCGGCACTTCCTCGATCGATTCGCCCTTCAAGTCGAAATGAAATCGCGCATCAGCATGGGTGCCGTTGTGCACGCTCATCGTGACGGCGCCCAGATTTACGCTCGAGCCTTTTGCGATTTCCCTAGTCAGCCGGTAATGAAACGGCTCGTCAGCGGGCCATTCGGCGAAATCATTCGAAAGCGTTCGTGAAATATCCCAAATTTTCATCGTGTGCTCAGTCCACTACCTTCGATGTCGATCTTTCAATTTCTTCCATAATTGCTCGCGCGGCTTTTTGGCTAGCTCCGCCTTCGGCCATCAAGGAAGGGCGATCTCCAGATCGCCCCGGCGGACTAGAGACCGCCGCTCCTTGAAGCTTGCTGATGATTGAATCGAACTCCGAGATCATGCGCTCGCGCGCGCGTGGATCTTCCATCAACGGCCGCACGGCCTTTGCGATCGCACCCGGTTTTGCCCGGTGCTGAATAAATTCGGGAACCACTTCTTTGTCGCCAAGCAAATTAGGCATGCCAAGATAGTCCACATTCACGACGAGTCGTCCTGCGAGGTACGTCGGCCAGGCCACCTTGTAAACGAGCACAAACGGCGTCCGGAAATAAGCAACCTCCAGCGTGGCGCTTCCCGAGGCGACAATTCCCGCCCACGCGCGCTGCATGATCTCTGCTGTCTGGCCGATTGTGATTTCGATGGCGTCATGATTTTGCGATGTTGCACCCCTCACCCTCCCCTCTCCCCTTGACAAGGGGAGAGGCGTCTTTGCAGCCAGGGCTTTGTTCATTTCGCCGGCCAGCTCCTCGGATGCGGCTGCAACTTGAAAGTGCAAAGTAGGCCTGGCTTGCAAAAGCAGACGCGCTGTTTCGATCATCACCGGAAAGATTTTCCGCACCTCGCGCAATCGACTTCCCGGGAAAAGTCCGATTAAGTTGGGATCGCGCTCAACATCGATCTTTTGGGCCTGTAATCTTTCGATCATCGGATGCCCGACGAACACCGCGCGCAGGCCTGATTGGTTATAGAGATCAGTCTCAAATGGAAAAATGCAGAGCACCAGATCGATCCAGCGGGCCATGCTTCTGATCCGGCCACGGTTCCACGCCCATACCTGCGGGCTGATGTAGTAGATTATCTTTTGCCGCTGCGATTGTGTTCGCAGTGCATGGGCAAGCCGCAAATTAAATCCCGGATAATCGATCAACACGACTGCGTTCGGCTTGCTCTCAAGAATTTCTTTGAGTGTCTCGCGAAATTGTTCCCGAAAATAACCATACTTTCTGATCACTTCCCAGAGACCGAGAACGGCCGCGTCGCCAATCCAATCTTTGAATTGTTCGCCGGCAACCTGCCGCATTTGCGGTCCGCCGCGCCCGGCGAACTTCAGCCCAGGATCTGACTCGCGCAGCGCTCGCATCAATGCCGCACCGTGATTATCGGCGCTCACTTCGCCGGCCACGAAATAAATGGTCATTCTTCTGTGGTCGCAGCCGTCCCGGCTGCGAAGTCGAGCGCCACGCAGGCGATACGCCTGCCTCTACAGTAACACTTGCCCAGAGGGATTGTCTTAAGCACTCCCTGCGATTTGCTTTGTGATTTTGACTGCCAACTCCAGAGCCGCCGTCGCTTGCGAACCCGAAACGCGCGGTTGCCGTCCCGTGTTTGCGCATTCGATAAAGGAGGTGAGTTGAAGTTTCAGCGGTTCTTCGCGTTCAACACTGACTCTGTCACGCCAAATCTGTTTTCCAACGCGTCGATAGA
Source organism: Verrucomicrobiota bacterium (assembly GCA_003219335.1). GTDB lineage: Bacteria > Verrucomicrobiota > Verrucomicrobiia > Chthoniobacterales > UBA10450 > Udaeobacter. The sequence goes on from QHOF01000170.1 coordinate 3,851, forward strand.
TTTCGCCGGTTTGATTTTGATAATCGAGCGAGATGTACGCGTCCTCCTGAAAAATCCGAATTTTGCGCATGCGCTCGGGACTGATGCGGCTCGAGGTCACATTTGCCACGCAACCGTCTTCGAAATGCAGTCGCACGTTGGCGATGTCTTCACTCCGGCTAAGCACGGGCACGCCCACTGCATCGATACTCCACAGAGGCGAACGCACGAAATGCAAAATGACTTCCAGATCATGGATCATCAAATCGAGAACAACACCGATGTCGGTACCGCGTTCCGAGTACGGTCTGAGTCGATGCGCTTCGATGAAGCGCGGATGCGTCAGATGTTTTTCAAGAGCGCCCAAAACCGGGTTGAAACGTTCCACGTGGCCGACCTGCAAGATCAGGCCGTTGCGCGCGGCCAACTCTGCCAGGTCGGCAGCATGCGCAGTGTTGTCAGTGATCGGCTTTTCAACCAGCACATGTTTGCCCTTTGCAAGGAGAGACCGTGCAACTGAGTAGTGCGTGTTTGTCGGCGTCGCCACGGAAGCGGCGTCAACCATTCCAATAAATTCATCCAGAGACTTAACGGGCGTCGCGTGGAACTTGGTCGCAATTGTGCGGTTTGTGATCGGATCCACATCGTAAACTGCGGTGAATTCGGCGGATGGAATCTCCGCATACAGCCGCGCATGATTGCTCCCGATATGACCAACCCCAACGACGCCAACGCGCAGATTCTTCATCGCTTAAACGCAGTCAACCCCGAAAGCTTTCGCGGGTCAACGCCCGAAAGCTTTCGGGGTCAACTGGCATATCGGTCCGATGGGAGGTATGCGTCGCCTGAATTACCTGCGAGGAGTCACTGCGCGAAGTTGGCGAGGAACCACTCGTAGGTTTGTGCGATACCCTCGCGCAACGGAATTATTGGCCGCCAGCCAAGGCCGCAAAGCTTGGCCACGTCGAGAAGCTTTCGCGGTGTGCCATCGGGTTTGGTGGTGTCCCAGGCGAGTTCGCCGTCGAAACCGACCAGGTCGCAGATTAATTCGGCCAGCTCGCGGATCGAAATGTCCTCGCCGCAGCCGACATTGATGAGTTCGGGAGAATCGTATTTCTCCAGCAGTAAAAGGCATGCCGAAGCAAGATCGTCCACGTGCAAAAATTCACGGCGCGGCTTGCCAGTTCCCCACACGATTAACTTTGGGTCCCTCCGTGTTTTTGCTTCGTGAGCTTTGCGCAAGAGCGCGGCGAGCACGTGCGAGGTTTCAAGATCGAAATTGTCGTTCGGGCCGTACAGATTCGTCGGCATCGCCGAGATGAAATTCGCACCGTATTCGCGAGAAAACGCCTGGCAAAGCTTGATGCCAGCGATCTTGGCAATTGCATAAGCTTCGTTCGTTGGCT
>QHOF01000564.1:0-1197 GCA_003219335.1 Verrucomicrobiota bacterium
TTGCCAAGGGAAGAGGCGAGGAAAGGTGAATGAAGTGCACCTCCGCTTTATCCCACTTTGCCATTCTAGTGGATCTTCTTTTTTACCCTGATTGTTCCAAACTGAGAGTTAGCAGACACGATCCAACAATTAGCCGCCGCGAAGCTCCGTCAGCACATTCGCGATTTCCACCGCAGCTCGCGCAGCTTCGGTACCGCGATTAATTCTGTTGTCAAGGCAGCGCGCACGCGCTTGCGCTTCGTTATCGAAACTGAGCACTACGTTGATCACTGGCATGGCGTAATTGATTGCGATGCGTTGGAGAGCGTCAGTGACGGAGCGGCTTAGATTTTGTGCGTGATTTGTTTTCCCCTGCATAATGACGCCGCAGGCGATGACTGCGTCCGTGCTCTCGCGTGACGCCAACTCGCGCACGACCACCGGGATTTCAAACGCACCCGGCACGCGGTGGAGAGAAATCGTCGCGTCCGGCGCAAGGGCGCGCAGCTCTTGCGTGGCGTGATCAACGAGTCCGTCCACGTATTGCGCATTAAATCGGCTCGCAACGATGTGGAACGTGCGTTTGGCTTTCGCAATTTCCGGGCGAAACGGCGCAGTACTCGACATTTAGAAATGACGAATGACGAATGGCGAATGACGAATTAATGACGAAGCCAGAATGACGAAGGATCCGTCGTGTGTTCCCTTGCAGTTCGTCATTTTTTCATTCCTTCGTCATTCGACATTCGAGCTTCGTCATTCACAGCAAGTGTCCCAACTTCGTCTTTTTTGTCTCGAGATATTTGGCGTTATGCGGATTGGCTTGGGTGCGGATCGGCACTTGCTCGATCATTTCGAGGCCGTACCCCTCCAGGCCGACCACTTTCTTCGGGTTATTTGTCAAAAACCGGAACTGGCGCACGCCGAGATCGAACAGAATCTGCGCACCGAGACCGTAATCGCGCAGGTCGCTCGGGTAACCGAGCCTCGCGTTCGCCTCCACGGTATCGAGTCCTTCCTCCTGCAATTTGTAAGCGTGAATTTTCGCCGCGAGCCCGATGCCGCGTCCTTCCTGGCGCATATAAACCAAAACGCCGTTGCCTTCCTCTTGGATTTGCCGCATCGCCGCGTGCAACTGATTTCCGCAGTCACATCGGCGCGAACCGAAAACATCGCCGGTAAGACATTGACTATGCACGCGCACGAGCGTTGGCTTAC
>QHOF01000564.1:1239-1772 GCA_003219335.1 Verrucomicrobiota bacterium
ATATAAATGCAAATCGAAATCGCCGTATTCTGTCGGCATTTTCACGATTTGCTCCAGCTCCACCAGCTTTTCGCGAACACGCCGATAGGCGATTAAGCTTTGGATCGTGCAAATGCGCAGGCTGTGCTTTTTGCAAAACCCCATCAGTTCCGGCAACCGCGCCATCGTGCCGTCGTCGTGCAAAATTTCGCAAAGCACGCCGGCCGGTTGCAGTCCCGCCATTTTTGCCAGATCGATGGCGGCTTCCGTGTGACCGGCGCGGCGCAACACGCCGCCGTCTTTCGCGCGCAGCGGAAATACGTGCCCCGGCTGGTTCAGGTCTTCGGGCGATGATTTCGGGTTGGCGATTGCCAGGATCGTTGTGGCGCGATCGTAAGCGCTGATACCCGTGGTCACGCCGCGCGCCGCATCCACGGAAACGGTGAAATCGGTCCGCTGCTTCTCGCGGTTTTGAGTCACCATGCGTTGCAAGCCCAGCTGCTCTGCGCGCTCGTTCGAAATGGGCACACAAACCAAGCCGCGCCCATGGGTCG
>QHOF01000564.1:1816-2894 GCA_003219335.1 Verrucomicrobiota bacterium
CGGCGTCATCGGTCACGATCACCATGCGCCCTTTGGCGATGTCGCTCAGCACATCGTCGATGGCGTCGAACTGAAATGTCTCCCCCGCCTTTGCAATCATCGGAACTATACAATTACGTCCGGCGCCGCGATGAGCAACTCATACTCATACTCTTACTCATGCTCGTGCTCGAGAATGTCTAGCACGAGCATGATTACGAACAGGAGCACGAGTTAAATTACTCCGCGCTCGTCGCCACGATCGCTTCCTGGCAATATAGATCGCGGTTACTTCCCTGAAACTCGGCTTTCAATTTTACCCTGAACTGGGAAAGATCGACAAGCTCCCAGCGCGTGAATTTCCATATCGCGTTCGGAGAACGTGATCCACCTTCGCGTCGAACCTGATTACTTTCTTCCCGGTCGTATCAAAAATGACTTCGCTAAACGGAACACCGCGCAACTGTTGGTCTTCATCCAGCAGCCACGGAATAAGTTGATCGACCGCTGGCTTCGTTGTAGCCAAGGTGGGTGACCCCGGCGGCGCTGACCAGGATTGAGCCAGCGCAATGCTCAGCCGCGCTATCGCGGCGATCGAAGCAATGAACTTCATCCGCCGCAGATTCAAAATCGCGGTGCCATCCTCAGCAAGATCAAACACGCACTGGTGCCATTAAAAAAGAACCGAGATCTTCGCTTCGCCCAGGACAACGGCGCAAAAGCAAAACTAGCCGTTTACAGACACAGCCCCATTGATCTTGCCTGTTTGGCGAATTGTGACTATTGTGACTACATGACGACAACGCTTCGCGAAGCCAAAGCCAGACTTTCTGAAATGGTGAAGCGCGCCAGCCGCGGCGAAGAAGTGGTGATCACCGTGCATGGTAAGGAAACTGCAAAACTCGTCGCGGTGCCGAAGCGGCCGAAAAAACGCAACAAAGAAAAATGGTTGGCGGAACTGCACGAGCTGCGCCGCAAATACAGCACGGGCCGAATCGGCATAAGCGCGCAAGAGATCCAGGATTGGGATCGCGAGGATCGTTTCTGAATCGATGCGTTTCTGGGACAGCTCCGCGCTCGTCAAGCTGTACGTCAAGGA
>QHOF01000111.1 GCA_003219335.1 Verrucomicrobiota bacterium
CTGAACGGCTTTCGTTAAATTTCCCACGGCAGACTTGAAGTCCTTCGCCTCGATAGCTTCCCGTCCGGCGGCGACATTTGGATTTTCAGGCTTCGCCTTTGGTAGAGCGGCGAAGGCCCGAGCTTGCATGAACACCAAACCAAGAACCAATGTAATAACAGCCAACAGCGATTTCATATGCAGCCTCCTTTGTAGTGAGGATGGTAGCCCTCCATAAAGGCGTACAGCCACCGAAAGCCCTTACGTGTTTGCGTATTGTGAGTTGTCATATTGTCGTCGCTTCCTTTGTGCAATTGTACATGCCTCTATGACTCTTTCATTTGAATAAATATTCCCGTGGGGAGAGGCATGACCCCTCTCCCCTTTGGGCGCCGCGCCGTTAATCCATGTAGTCGTGGGCTCTACGATGCTGCGCTTCGAGAAGCTGCGCCCAGACTTCATCCTTTCCCAGCGGATCGTGATCGCACGGCCCGTAGAAGTCGATGATGTCACCCGAGCTAGGATCCTTAAGAACCGGACGTTTCGAGCCCAAAGTTGTCTCCTCAATCGCCGGGAATTTCATGTGGCAATAGCTACCCTCGGTCAAAGCCGTTTTGGAGATCACTCCTTCGGCGCCCGCCGCTGGCGCTATGCTCGAACCCATAGCTGCGGCCAGAAACAGCACCGATAAAATTGATTTCATAGTCTTCATTGTTTTTTCCTCCTTTCCGGCCAATCGTCGGCCTTTGTCATCTCAGACCAGAATCAACTGGAAAAATTCCGCGGCGGAAAATTATTTTGAAATTCGTCTCTGTGGAATTTCGCAAAAAAAAACCGGTCATCAAGTTATGGCTACCGCAAAGATGAGAGCGATCGGCCCGGGAGTTTTCGCTTCAGCTTACTTGCGGTAATAGGAGATGACCATGAAAACCAGATACCCGCTGATATTGTCTTACATCATTTGTTTCCTGTCCGGCTGCGCCAGCTTCCAAGCCGGCACCAACGTGGAATCAGGTCGAAAAGCTTTTCTGATCGATAAGGACGAGAACGCTCTCGGATATTTTGAGAGAGCCGCTCAGATAGATCCCGCGTACGTCTATGGAACCGCGCTTCAGCAAAACATCTGGAGTTACGTGGGAAGAAGCGAGTACTCGACCGGTAAACTACTGCAGGCGCGGAATAGTCTGTAAAAAGCACTTTCACTAAACAAAGAAGAAGATATGGCCCGGCTTTATTTGGGCCTCACGCTCGCCCGCAGCGGCGAATCGTCAGCAGGGACTAAAGCAAATCCAAGGCGGAATGAGTGACCGTTAGACTAAACCAGCGGATCAAGAGGACGTAGCCACTTGCCTTCCGTGTTCGAAACGCTCTCGGCCGTTTAGGGTTTGATCCGCCGCATCTGCTGGCTTTTCCTCTTGGAGGAAGACGAAGCCAGGGGAAAAACGCACATAGCGGGACGATGTTGGGAATGACGACGCCAAACAAGAGCGGGGAGCTGTTTGGCTCCCCTCTCTGCTGTTCCAAGCTCAAACTTCGCGCTAGAACTGATAGCGCCAGGTGATGTTGACGTCGGTCCAGCTGCAGCCTGCGCCCACACGTTCAAGAGTATGCTGGTGGGAACTAACGCAACCGAGATTTCGCGCCACGTTCGTGTTCGCTTGGATGCCGCCAAGAGTAGTAGCTTGGCGGAGATTGGAAGCGTCCCACCATCCCACAGTGGTGCCGACGCTCATGCGCGGCGCAAGAAAATACCAGATGTCCCATTCGCGCAGCAGGATCCTGTCGCGGCTGAATTGAGGTCGACCAAGAAATGTTCCGTTGTTGCAACTCGCTGGGCTTGGGCACGAAACATCCGTCCGCTCAAAGTGAGTGCCTAGAAGAATCGACCCCGTCGTGTTGGTATCGCCGCTCAAGAATCCTCCTTTAGGGCTCCAGATAAACAGATCGTGTGCAATCAAGAACTCTGTTCCCTTGATGTGATCGTTCTGGCCATCCATACGGTTGAAACCACCCACTGCACGGAACTTGTAAGGACCGACAGCCCAGGCAAAACCGGGCATGAGAAAATGCGTCAGACCCGAACCAGTCTGTGTCGAGTTAAACAAAGTCTGCCTGCCGCCATCTCCGTTGTCTCGAATCATCAAGCTACCGCAAGCAATGGATTGCGGGTTCTGTGGAGTGTGGTTCGGGTCATTTGGACAGAACCAAGCTCCCATCTCGAATCCCAAGCCGCGGATCCATTTGTTCTTTAACTGCGAGAAGGGCTCGATATTGAAGTAGGCTGAAACGCTTCGCTGCTCCCGGAAGCTCTGCAGACCATCATCGCCTTCACCGATTGTGCCTGAAACTAGATTGGCCAAAGGGATTCTCCCGGGAATACCGATCGCGTTGAGCGGCAGGTCTTGCCAGATCACTCCCATACTATTGCCCGCCCGGCCGGTGTTAAAACCGTTATTGCGGGACAGCAGGTCGTATTCGTTCTGCGGTGTGAGCCAACTCGAACCTCGGCGATAGGAACTGATAGCCGCCTCGCTATCCATGCCAAAGTAGTACACGGGCAACCAGGGATTTAATTTCTCCAGATGGACCAACACATCGCCGCGTTGTAATATAGAACCCACTTGAGTAGCGGTCGCATTCTTGCCGTTACCCGTTCCAAAACCGTCTAGGTCCAACGCTGCACGTATTTCGTACAAGCAGTCGTTTACGCAGTAAATAAACCACGGCCTGAAGCGACGGCCGAAAACTCCGCCGGTTTCCCTGCCTGCCTCGCTTAACCCGGACTCAAATTCCAATCTGAAGTTAGCTTCAATAGTGGTGCGAAACGCCCAACTTTTATCCGCGGCCTCAATCATTAGACCGCTGCCCGGCCGATAGCTGAAGTTAGGCAGCTGAGCTGCCGCCGCGGTCGCTTCCTTTTTCATCTCGATCTGTTCAGCTTTCATCTGCGCCTGCTCGTTCTCGAGCCGCGCCACCTCATCTTTCAAAGCTTTGATCTTTTGATCTACATCATCAGCCCGAGCCGGCGCCTCAGCCAACAGGAAAACAATCAGCATGAATCCCAATGATTTTAACCCTAGTAATCTGTTCGCCATTTTTCTCTTCTCCTTGTCGGTTTTGTTTCGTTGTTGATTTAGGCTCGCACTGTTCAGTATTTTTGATTCGTCGGGAAAATGGCTCAGAATCAGAACTTTGGTGGGTATGTTTTGCTCCTTCATCGCCAACAGGATTGGGACTGCTCCTAGTTTCGGGCAACGTCATTCGCTGCTAGTCCCACGACAAGCAAATCGTTAGCGTCACCCAGTAGCCGCTTAAGACCCTCCCGTAAGAGAGTGCTCGCGTCAGCAGTGGCTAACCTCGTCACGACTTCCATATTTATGCTTCTCTTTTCTCTATGGTCGCCGGACCTTCCAGGGAGATCTTCTCCCCAAGCGATCCTGGCCAACGTGTTAATCGAAGCTCATAACCTTTTCTTTTTCTTCAGAGCCCTCGTTCGACCGAGATCCCTTTGACTTTACAGTCTGTTCATCCTTTTTCTACCGTCGCTGCATCCGTTGACTTTGCAGTCGGCTCATCCTTATTGACCATTTCGGTAGTGCATGCGGTAAAACCTAATACGCTAACGACCAACAAAGCCGACAAAAGAACTCTAAAGCGTCTCATCTTTACTATCTCCTTCCGGCTGATCATCGGCCTTTGTTCCAATAGACTAAAAATCAACTTAAATATTCCCCGCAAGGGAAGCGGTTTTTTATTTTGTCTCAACGAAAAGTTTCCCGACAGAAAACCAGTTATCAATGATGTGAACGCTGCCTTCCATCCGGACAACCGAATGTTTCAGGTTTTTATTCCCAAGAAACCCGCTTCATTGACTTGCCATCGGCAGCCTATTAAACTTTGCGCCGATCAATCCCGAAGCAGTAAACCGTTTGGCTTTTTCTTGGTTTCCGGGAATTAAACCGATGGAGGAGCGGTCTTAACTTTGGGGGAAAAAGATAAACTGGAGCATTTTGAACAGGCTATATTGCCGCATCTGGATGCTGCATATAATTTGGCGCGGTGGCTGACCCGCAACGAGCATGATGCACAGGATATGGTGCAGGAGGCGTACTTGCGCGCGTTCAAATTCTTTGATGGTTTTCATGGCGCGGACGCGCGCGCGTGGCTCCTCACCATCGTGCGAAACACCTGTTATACATGGTTGGACCAAAACCGCGCACGGGACATGACGACACCATTCGATGAAGAGATACATACGACAGAGGACAATGCCTTGAACCCCTCGGCAATGGCGCTCAAGAGTAGCGACATGGAGATGCTCAAACAATCGTTGGAGCAATTACCGGCTGAGTTTCGCGAGGTCATAGTGTTACGTGATCTGGAAGAATTTTCTTACAAGCAAATCGCCGACGTGATCGACATTCCTTTGGGCACGGTCATGTCGCGCCTGGCGCGCGCCCGAGAGCGGCTCAAGCGCATTCTGTGCGCTCGGCTGAAGGAGAAACCGTGAATGGACTGTAAAGAAGGTCAAAGGCTAATCGATGGTTACGTCGACGGCGAACTAGACCTGGTGCGTAACTTGGGGATCGAAGATCATCTCCACGGCTGTGCCGTCTGCTCCGGAAGCTACCAAGAACGACGAGCACTGCGCGACGGCATTCGCGCTCACGGCGTATATTTCACGGCTCCAGCCGATCTCCGGACGCGTGTTCAGCGGTCGTTGCGTCAAGCCGCCGGAACAACACCGGCGCGGCGCCGGATGCCTTGGCAATGGATTCGAGTCGTGGCTCCTTTGGCAGCGGCGGCCGTCGTCGCCTTGATTCTCGTTCCACCGGTTCGCGGGCCGTCGCCTGAGAGCATTCTTACTCAAGAAGTTGTTGCAAACCACATTCGCTCGTTGATGGTAAATCATCTGGCTGACGTTCCTTCATCGGACGAACACACGGTGAAACCGTGGTTCAACGGTAAATTGGATTTCTCACCGCCGGTCAAAGACTTGGTTAATCAGGGATTTCCGTTGATAGGCGGCCGTCTTGATTACCTCAACAATAGGCCGGTGGCGGCGCTGGTTTACCAACGAGCCAAGCACGTTATTAACGTATTTGTCTGGCCTTCAAACAAAAACGCTCGAAGCGAGGCGGCTCCGGTAACCCGACAAGGCTATCATGTGTTCCACTGGGAACAAGCAGGGATCACTTATTGGGCTGTTTCCGACCTCGAAGAGGGTCAGTTCGAAAAGTTCGTCCAACTGCTAAAGGGCCAATCCCCGACCACATCGTAGCTTAGCGCCCTACGGGCGAAGGCGAATTTTAACCGCGCGAGCCGCTGCTCATCGCATTCAGACGCCCGCCATCAACCGGCAGGATGGCGTTCGTGATGTAGCTCGCTTTGTCGGAGGCCAAAAACACCGCCGCCTCTGCCACTTCTTCAGGCCGGCCGATACGACGCAGCGGAATGATGTCGTATTCCGGCTTGCGACTTCCCATGTCGTCCTGGCCCATCGGG
>QHOF01000565.1:0-455 GCA_003219335.1 Verrucomicrobiota bacterium
CGACTGCTCAAAAAGTATGTAAACGAGCAGGGACTCGTGAACTACGGCGCATGGAAACAGAACGCAGCAGATCTTTCAGCGCTAGATGAGTATTTAAAGCAATTCGGTGCAAAAATCGATAATCCGGCGCAGGGGAATGAAAAAGCTGCTTCACTCGTGAACGCTTACAATGCGCTCGTGCTTCGCTGGATTTTGTCGAATTATCCGACCGAGAGTATCTGGCAGTTGAAGAATTCGTTCTCCGACAAACGCAACGAGATCGGCGAGCGCAAAGTTTGTCTGGACGACATCGAACACGGGACACTCCGACCGCTGATTGGTTATCGCGCGCACGCGGTGCTGGTCTGCGCGGCGCGGAGTTGCCCGCCGCTGCAGCGTTTTGCCTACACGGCCGAGAAATTTGACGAACAAGACGACACTGCCTACCGCGCGTGGCTGGCCCGCGAAGACCTGAA
>QHOF01000565.1:555-1145 GCA_003219335.1 Verrucomicrobiota bacterium
CTTGGGCGTTATGCGCCACCATCTGTTCGTGATTTCGCGGCGGGCGGTAATTACGAGATCAAATATCTTCCCTACAACTGGGGCTTGAACGACCAGGGACTGCACGGCCGGAGCTACAGCCGCGGCCAGCTGCTCTTCGACCAGATTTTTAAATAGGCTGCTGTGGTAGGGACGTCGCAACGCGACGACCTTACCAACAAACGCATTATTCGAAGAACGCCTCCTTGTGCGGGCGCAGGTCGATTTCCAAAGTCCATGCGCTGCACTCTTGCTGGATGAGGTTCCAATAAGCGTCGGCGATTGCTTCCGGCTTGAGCAGCGGTTCGTCAGCGGAAGGCTTATAAGTCTTGCGCACGTTTGGGGTGTCGATTACGCCGTCGATGATGACGTGGGCGACATGAATTCCCTTGGGCCAGAGCTCGACCGCCAGAGATTGCGCCAGGCCGCGCACGGCGAACTTTGCGCTGCTAAACGCGACCGCGCCTCCGCGGCCGCGCACGGAAGAAGTCGCTCCCGTGAAAATAATCGTGCCTGTGGCGAGCTTGAGCATGTCGGGAACCGCTTCGCGCGCACAAAGAGAACGCGCCCAT
>QHOF01000565.1:1152-2970 GCA_003219335.1 Verrucomicrobiota bacterium
ACACCGACGCGCCATGATCGCTCGAATTGATCGGGCGAGGTTTTCATCAAGCCTTCGCCAAGCGAGCCGCTCGCGTGCGCGATGAGAATCTCCACGGGGCCAAGCTGCCGCCGCACTTTGCGAAATCCATTCACGACCTGTTTTGCCATCGGAGATGTCAGTGGGGAGTGATCGCGTGTGTTCTATCTCGCGGAGAGCGAGCGCACGAAATCAGCAATGCGGCTAGCCAAGTCCGGCGCGCCATTAAGCCTTTCAATTTCGTTCACGATCGCGCTTCCGATAACGGCGGCATCGGCGAAACGCCAGACTTCCTTTACCTGTTCGCTGGTCGAAACGCCAAAGCCGACCGCCACCGGAAGATCGCTGACTGCGCGAATCCGCCGGACAAGTTCTTCCGCCTCGCGGGTGAGCGCATCGCGCGTCCCGGTCACCCCGGCGCGCGAGATGGCGTAGATGAAGCCGCGCGCGCGTTGCGCGATGTGCGCGAGTCGTTCATCCGATGTCGTTGGCGCGACAAGAAAAATCGGATCGAGATCGTTTTGATAAAGTCGCTCGATCCATGATTGCGCTTCTTCGGGAATCAAGTCGGTCACGAGCACGCCATCGATTCCGGCCGCTTTCGCCTCGCACGCGAGCCGCTCCTCACCAAACTGCAAGAGCGGATTGAAGTAGCTGAACAATACCATCGGCGTGCCGATGCGGGATCTCGCGCGCGCCGCGCAATCGAGTGCGTGCGAAAGCGTGACGCCGTTTCGCAACGCGCGTTGCGAGGCGCGCTGAATCACTTCGCCATCGGCTACTGGGTCGCTGAAGGGAACTCCCAGCTCGATGATGTCAGCGCCGGCTCTGGCCAGCTCGATCAGCAATAGCTCCGTGTTGGCGATATCGGGATCGGCCGCCGTGATGAAAGGAATAAAGCCCCGGCTGCCTGTGCTCTTGAGCTCGGTGAATTTTTCTCCAATCCGGCTCATTGCTTTTGCAGTTGTGCGACAAGCTGGGCGTCTTTGTCGCCGCGGCCAGAAAGATTCACGATGATCGAGTCGTCCGGAGATAATTGCTGCGCGATGCGAATAGCGGGAATGATCGTGTGCGAAGTTTCAAGCGCGGGAGTGATTCCTTCCAGTTGAGTGCAAAGGCTGAAGCCTTCGAGCGCGTCCGCGTCGCTGGCGAAAATGTATTCGGCCCGTCCGCTATCATGAAGAAACGCGTGCTCGGGGCCGACCGCGGCATAGTCCAAGCCGGCGGAAATCGAATGCGTGTTTGCGATCTGTCCGTTCGCATCCTGCAGAACGTAGGACATGGTTCCCGCGCTGGTGTGAAATCGGGCGGCGTGGTCTCCCATCGCCTCGCCTCGGCCGCCGGCTTCCACTCCGAGCAGACGCACTTGCTCGTCTGCGATGAAAGGATGAAACAAGCCGATAGCATTCGACCCACCTCCGACGCACGCGAGCAATGTGTGCGGCAGTTTTCCGGTTTGAGAAAGAATCTGTTGACGCGCTTCACGCCCAATCACGCTTTGAAATTCGCGCACCATAAGCGGATAGGGATGCGGACCCAGGGCGCTACCGAGCAGGTAATAGGTGTCGTGAACGTTTGTGACCCAGTCGCGCAAAGCTTCATTGATGGCGTCCTTCAATGTGCGGGTTCCCGAGTTCACAGTCACCACTTCGGCCCCCAACAGTCGCATTCGGAAAACATTGAGCTCCTGCCGGCGCACATCTTCCGCGCCCATGTAAATCACGCACTGAAAACCGAACAATGCGCAGACGGTTGCGGTCGCGACTCCATGCTGGCCCGCGCCAGTCTCGGCGATCACGC
>QHOF01000112.1:0-437 GCA_003219335.1 Verrucomicrobiota bacterium
AGATCACCGGATTGAAGGTGTACTTCCCGTAGTAGTAGGGGGCGTAGATGAAATCCAGCGGTGAATACGGAGCGTATTTATCCTGAATGGCTGTAACATTTTCATAAACCAATGGCGCATTGATAAACGGGTTGTCCCACGACAAATGCCGGGGAACCCAGTCACCGACAACCGTGGCAAATTTTCCCGCCTGCAACGTAAAGCGGCCATCCTGCCACGGCGTAATTCTAAGCGCATACTCGTCCAAACGAATCTGGGCGCCATGATCGCTCGGATCGAAGCCGCGATCGATTCGGGTTTGGGTGAAGAAATAAATCTGAGAGCCGAGCTGCGCGTCGAGAAACAGCGTGAGACGCGGATTGAAGAGATTGTCAATCTCGGAGTCGATGAGACCGGGTGCGGGCTGTTGGAAATTATAGAATTCGAGATCAACTGTG
>QHOF01000112.1:522-11628 GCA_003219335.1 Verrucomicrobiota bacterium
CACGCTGTGCAGGCAAAAATCCACAGGCTGAAAGTGTGCAACTTCATGCAACTGCATTAACACCGTCTGCGGCGGAAAAGCGCACTTCAAACTCGGTCCAATCATTTTCCGAGCGCACGAGACGCAAATCACCCCCATGCAGCCGGGTCAGTTCGCGCGCCAGGTTCAGACCGATTCCGTGGCCGGAAGCGGCGGAAGGAGTGGAGCTGTGATGAAAACGTTCGAAAATATTTTCGCCGGTGGGAATTGTGCGGCCCGTGTTGCCGATCGTTAGTACTACGGCGGCGCCGTTGCCACGTGCGCTCACCTGGATCCGCCCACCCGGACGATTGTACTTTCGCGCGTTCTCCAGAAGATTTTGCACGATGAGCGACGTGTAGCGCTTTTCGCCGGCCACAAACAGGCCGGGTGGAAATTCTTTCTCGATCTTCACATCGGGCGAATCGGGCAATGCGCCAAGATCGTCCAGCCATTCATCAACGAGTTGGCTCAGATTCACTGGTGTCGATGCGATTTGAAGGTGACCAGCATCCATGCGCGACAACAAAAGCAAATCGTCAATGACGCCGGTCAACCGACGCGTTTGATGAAGCAGGATAGACAACTCCTCGTAAATTTCCGGCTTAAACCCCTCGCGTTCCAGCAGGGATTCGAGACCGATCCGAAGAATCGTCATCGGGCTTTTTAGCTGATGGGAGGCGTCGGCGGAATATCTTGTGGATCGTTCCAGTTCCTGGGCGGTTGAGGCCAGGGCAACCTCGGCGCGTTCTCGTTCTGCGCGGTTCTCTTCGGAATCCAGCGCCAATTTCCTCACTGGCGCCGAGAGCCTGAGCGCGACCAGATGGCTCGCAACGAAACCGCCCAACAAAAGAAGCGCGCCGGCACCGCCAATTTGCCAACGAAGCCGATGCAGCTGTGCCGCCCAAGAAGCGAGCGGGTAAACGCAAACTTCATAGGCGGGCGGAAAGAGTGAATCCGGGTTGAGCCGCTTATAGAACAAAAGACCAGGCGCACCACCGACATCAACCCGAAAGTAGTTTTGCTCTGAGTCAGAATTGGCGAGCGCATTTGCTATCTTGTTATTGAGGGAAGCCTGCGCGGAGATCGGAAGCGCTGGCACATGCAACTGGCCATTTGTCCAGATGCCGCTTTTCATCCCTGTGTCTTTGTCTTCGAGCTCAAGTGGCTTGAACCCAATCACGAGCGCGGAAATCAGGTCGCCTGTGTCGGTCGAAAAGATCGGCACGGCGATTATCTCGTGGATACCTCCGCTAGTGGTTTGGACATACCCGATTTGCTGTGTGTCCGGCAATTTGTTCAGGGTAAGTTGGGCTTCTGTTTCCGGATCGAGTGTTCCCACGCCATAAGGATTCGAAGGTTCTATGACGCCGCCCGTGCCGTCGAGGAACCGGTAAAATCTCGCGTGCAGCCATCGTGCTGCTTGCTCGGGAGGCGGTTCCGCGCCTTCCATTAGGTCGCGCAGCTCATCCTTTGCGCTCGGATACAGCAGATCGATGGCGTTATCCTCGATCGCGGCGTGAATCCGCGGGTTTTTTGCGAGTTCGTTGCAGCGGTCCGCGAGCGCCGCATGGCGCAGTTCTTCGAGTTTGTGCATCGAAGAAAGCTTGGTCTGGAAGATCTGCTGCAAATTTTGCTCCGCGTCGGCTGTCACTTTGCGCTGTGCCAGGTAAAAACCGAGCGCAGTCAGCGTTGCGACGATCACCATGATTGCGCTGAACAATCGGCTGCGAAAGCTTGCTACTTCTTTGTTTCTCGTTTCACCCGCCGCGCTCATGGAAAATCCACGTGCAAGGTTTCGCCGTTCTTCAACTGCACCGGCTTTTGTCGCGTAGTCCTGCTGTCGATCCATGCCTTGAGTGTGTAGTCGCCCGCAGGAACTCCGGCTAATCGAAAGCGGCCATCGGTATTCGTCATCACAAAATACGGCGTGTTCAACACCAGGATCAATCCGCGCATGTGCTCGTGAATGTCGCACCGCAACGTGACCAGGCCCGGTTGATCGAACATCACCGAAGGGATCGGTCGTTCCTCCGGGCGATATCGCCCCAGGTCAAATCGCTTGGTGGGGGAATAGGAAAAAATGTTGTGGTAAGTGTCATCGAGATTTGGAAATTCGACTCTGGTCCCGGCCTGTATGGGCAGGAGCGCTGGAACGAACGTCAAATCTTTTTGCGCCACCTCTTTAACCGGCGCCGAAACTGGCCGCGGAAAAGCGCCGTCGAGATAAACCACAGCCAGCGGCGGCTGCGTGGAAAGAACGCCGCCTTTGGTGACGATCTCGTACCGTTTTGCCTGAACGGGTGCTCCGTGCGATTTCGGCAATTCCACGCGCCCCTCTACTGCGGCGCTCGCCAAAAGCGAAGCGGGAATGAGGAGGAAAATCGCAGTTAACCATAGCAATCCCTGCCGACGCATTGCCTCGCTAATCTAACAGGCCTTTAGCTGAACGGAAGTACTGGAACAAAGCGAGGGTCACGCGATCCGAGCTAGCCCTTTGGTTTGGCCGCCGCCATTGCTGGTAAAGTGAAGGAAATTGGGAACGATTTGCCATCCGGCGGCTCACGCCGCGACAGAAGGAACACAGACGTGAATCACGCACGCCAGGAGCCGCGCATGATGGAAAGCACCGCGAAATCGCGCCCCGAATTTGTTGTTCATGAGACAAAATCGGCACCGGACGGCTCGTCGGATGGGACATGAGTGCTCAAACGACAGGTTGAAATCCGGAGAAAAGTAACAAGTTCGTTACTTTTTCACTCGTTCGCGAGCGCACGGTTATCCGCATTTCGTGCAATCTGTGGACCTGTTCGGATGCGATATCAACGCGAAGAAGGAGAAAAATGCTATGCCAACAATAGCCAAACACACTGCTCCGCGTCACATGACGTCATTCTGCGCCATCGTGGCAATGCTCATGATTTGTTTCGGATTAGCCGCGCAAACGCAGGGGGCCGCCAGCGGGCCTTTTAATAAGATCTGGACCGTCTCCCTCTCGCAGTACGTTGGGCCGCAGGAAACCGGCAGCTCGGTAACGCAGCTGTCGAACGGCACGATCGTCGCAGGTGGGAATGACGCCAACCAGCTGAACCACTGCGGGTATTACGGAGGCGCTTGGCTGGTGGCGGTGACGGCGAATGGTGGCGACAACGTGTGGCAGCAGCTGTATTCAAGCTGCGCAAGCGCTGCGCAGTCGACCAGCTATGTTGCTCACACCTCGGACGGCGGGTTCATCCTCGCTGGTGGTGACTTCGACAATCCGGCCTGCAATGGCGGCTGCGGCTGGTTCGCGAAATTTGACAGCAGCGGATCGATCACCTGGCAGTACGATCTGAAGGGAGAGTACACAGCTGGCGCCGGAGAAATCGAGCCGACACCGGACGGCGGCTACATCGCAGTGGGAAATCAATCGACGACCACCTATATCCTGCAAGCGCTGATCATGAAAATTTCGGCAACCGGCGCCCTGCGGTGGTCGGCGGCTTTTCCTGAGACCGACCAGTCATTTCCGGGAGCGTTCACAGGCGGCAACTTCACGTTTGAATCGGTGCAGCCGACGCCCGATGGAGGTTACATCGTGTCCGGCGTCGCTGACGCCCACTTCCGCTCTGGATACGCAGATGTTTTGACGGTCATGAAGCTCGATGCAAATGCGAATGTACGGTGGTCGAAGGCGTACTACGGCGCTAATTGGCTCAGCGGTCCCGCCGGCGACGCGAAGTACCCCATTTTCCAGACGTCCGATGGCGGCTACGTTCTCTCTGGTACCGTCCAGCAACGCAGTTACCCATTCGAAGAGCTCTTTTTTCTGCTGAAGCTCGATGCTCGCGGCCGAGTCCTCTGGCAAACGGGATATGGAGGGACGAACGGCTATTACGACGTCAGCCGCGAATCGGCTGGCGGAGTCGCGACCGCTGACGGTGGCTACGTCCTCGCGGGTCAAAGCAACATTTTTCTACAGGCGACTAACGGTTGGATGCTCAAAACAGACGGCTCGGGAAATATCCTCTGGCAGAAAAGCTACACGGGACTAACCACGAACGATGGAAACGTATTCGAACAGATCATCCAAACGAGCGACGGAGGTTATGCGCTGACAGGCAGCTCGTGGACGTCGGACCTGACATACGGCGGCCCGGGTGGCAGCTCGTGGACGTCGGACCTGACATACGGCGGCCCGGGTTTGTGGCTGATCAAGACCGATAGTGACGGAAACATCGGCAGCTGTAGCTGCATGCAGGACACCATCGTCACACCGCAACCGTTGGACCTGCGGGTTGTTAAGGCGAGGTTCGCTCGATCGACACCGAACCTGACCTTCATACCGGTAACCTGACCTTCATACCGGTAAACATCCAAGGAATAACGACGTCCATCACGCCTACGACAATCTATCCCTGACGCTCGCCGCGAATATGGCTTCAAGCAATGGAAGCGGGGATCAGAGCGTAGTATCGGCACTCGCTGAATGGACCGGTTTGGGTTTAGCCGCTGCCATTGCAGGGAGAGTGAAGAAGATTGTGGCGACCAAACTCCAGAAAATTCCGATGGCGCACGGGATTCCGAGCCCTGTTAGCGCCGGATTTCGCGCAATGGCGAGGGAACCAAAGCCGCTCACGGCAGTCAATCCTGCGAGCAAGACCGGTTTCACTACGCCGGCGACGTCGTGCTCGATGTGGCGCGTTTTTTGCCAGACGAGCACGACGTAGATTCCGTAGTCCACCCCGATTGCCAGCACGAGACGAAACGACAGCACATTCAGCAGGTTCAAGTGGATGAGTGGATGTGCAGCAGTTTCATCGAGGCGATCATCGCGCCAATGCCGAATGCAAGTGTAATGACCTGGATCAGCCATAGGCGCAGGTCGCGATACAAGATGGCCAGCAAGGACATGTCGAAGATCGCCATCAACGCGCTAATCATGAGGAGTTGATGATGCGACCATGGCTTGAGATCGGCGAGCGCATACGCCCAGCCTGAGAGAATCATCGGCACCCCGGGCACCGTCAGATCGCGCCCCAGCTTTGTGCTTTGCGCGTGCGTCGCGACCGGCTGATTCGTGGTCACAAATCCAGTCGTAAGCAATGGATCCTGGCCGAAGTAACGATCGACTAAAAACCACCAGCTCGATGATTGCGGCAGTTGGGTTCGCCAATCTGGCAGAGGCACGTTGGGGTCGGCAACGTGCTGTAGATCGTCCAGCAACGTGAAGGCCGGCATGAACGAATCGCGATTGAATCCTTCGGCATCGAGCGTTTGTTCCAGCGTTTCGCGCACTGCTTGGAAATTAATGGCGCGCAAGCGCTCGCGATTCCTTTGCATCCACCTTGGTGAAAGACAAAATGCCGCAGGCGTGGAGAACCCTTTGATTTTACCAGCTGCCTGGAGCTGCCGCCAATGCGCGGAGATTTTTTGCCAGTAATCGTGCAGCTCCTGGGAATTTGTCCCGCGAACGATGGCCAGCGTGGGCTCCCAGCGCACCGGCATCCTGTGCATGATTTCATCAAGATCGCGACTGGCGTGGATGTTCTTTGGCTGCAAGGAACGCGTGCTGGCTTCGAAGCGGAGTGGGGGCACCGGCGAAAAGCCAATGGCAGTCAGCAACAACAACGCCGCGCCTGAGAAAATCAGCATTGGCGCCGGTTTGCGCACCGTCCATCGCACATATTTCCTCACGATTTCGAAGAGCCAATCGTGGCGAACTGCGGCCTGCCGCTCGGGAACAAACAGAAACAAGATCGAGCACATGAACAATCCCGCGACGAAAATGCCGATGGCGATGAGCACGCCGAGCTGGGAAAAACTCATCGCGCCGCTCAGCACCAGCGCGAGAAATCCCACTGCGGTGGTGAGCGCCCCAAAGAAAACGGCGCGTCCAAGTTTTGCTACCGAGGTCGTGACTGCCTGCTGATGCGGTTCCCCATCTGCGCGCCCCTGGTGATAGCGCCCAATCGTGAGAATTGCGAAATCAACGCCGAGGCCGATGAGAATCGCGCAAAAGGCAATACTGACCATGCTGAGTCGCCCGAAAAGAAGCTGCCCGGCTGTAAGCGCCACCAGACACGAGAGGAGAAGGCAAAACCCCATGCCGACCAGCGGCAACCATCGGCGAAAACCAGCAAAAAAGATGATGCCCACCAGCACGACTGAGCCGAGCAGTGTCGCCACGACGTCGTAGCGCATGCTCAAAGAGATCTCCGACACAAAAGCCGGGCGCCCGGTCACGAGAATTTGCAATGGGCTGGTACCGTTCCATCCTACGCCTGCGGTCTTACGGAACTCATTTACTCGGCGCATCAACCGCTGGCATTCAAACGCGCTGACAGACGCTTGATTCGTCACAACCAGAAAAACTCGCATGGTTCGGTCCGGTGACGTGAGCGGCTGTTGCTGCTCGATCGCGGTGCTTTCTGCGAAAGGTTTAAGCGCCAGCGCAATCAGACCGAGCGGATCAAATGAGAGCTCGAACTGCGGCCGCGGCGAGCCTGCCTCGATCTCCAAGCGCAACCGGTGAAGGCGATCACGGATTTTTTCCGGTTGCAGGATCGACATCGTTTCATCGAAAACGTGCGGTTCCAGATTCAGCAGCAATGGAACCGCGATTGATTGGAGATCACGAATGCCGTCAGGCGTGGCCATGGGCGAACCAGCAAGCACGCGCGCGCACCATGGTTGCTGGCGCAAGTGTTCGACAAAGACCGGCGCGAATTCGTCCAGTTTATCGACGTCATTTGGAGTGCACCGAAGCGCGAAAGTAAGCTCACGCGTCTGCTCAAAATCGTGATCGTAAATTTTGAGGCCTTGCACGGATGAAAACCTGCCGGGCAAAATGTTGAAGACCTCGGAATCAAGGCGCAACGTCATGGCGAGAATCGCGATGCAAACGACGATGAGCGCGGCCACGCCGCACCACACCTGCGCGCGGCGCTGCGTGATCGTTTGGGCGATGAAATCGCTGATGCGCATGAACAACGCGCCATTCAACACGAATCAGCCCGAAGATGCCAATGCTGTAGCCGGAACATGGCGAGTGTCAAACTTAGCCCTGGGGGAGCATTGGCAATCTTCAAAAAGTTGCGAAGCACAACTTCAGGGGCGAATATCGTATTCGAGGATTTCGCCCGATGACTGCCGACGCAATTCGCATCGAACGTCCAACGACAAATTCAAAGCTCTTTGCGCATACGCGCTGGGATGCCTTTCCCGCCGCGGCGGGTTTTTTTTGTCTGGCTTATTTCCTGGGCCTTTATTTCCTTTTCCCGCACGCGCCGTTGCGGGTAATGCTGATCTTGGGGTTTGTTTATTCGCTAATGGTTAATGCGAACATCAACGGGGTAGGGCACAACTTCATTCATAATCCGTTTTTCCGCTCGAAACTGCTGAATCGATTCTTCGGACTTACGCAATCGATCGCGTGCTGTTTTTCTCAAACTTACTACGACGCCGTGCACATGCAGCATCACAAAGGCAACTCGGATCGACAGGATGAGCATGGCGACACCATCGATTGGCTTTCCATCTACAGACACGGGCACGATGGCGACGCGGAAAATCCCTGGAGCTATGTGTTCCTGAGTTTCTTCCGCGATGATGTCGGCGCGATGCGCAAGGAACTGCGCAAGCGCAAGAACGGCGATGTTTTCTGGGGTAATCTCGAATTGGCGGCGTTCGCCACGACGCTTTTGGCAATGGCGATCATTGTGCCGACGAAACCGATTCACTTCATCAACTGGCGGTTCATGCTGTTTTTCCTGACGTTTTGGTATCTCGGTCACTGCTTCAGTTATTTGAACGGCTATTACCGGCACTACGGGGCGAATCCCGATAAACCGATTGCCTGGGGCGTGAGCAGTTACGGAAAAATCTATAACTGGCTCTTCTTCTATAATGGTTACCACGCCGAGCACCATTTCCGACCGAAGGTGCATTGGACGAAAATGGGAAAGTTCCGCCAAAGCATTGAAGAGTTACAAAAGCGTGAACGCGTCCGCACAATCAAACGGGCGCACATGCTCGGCTTCCTCGATCCCGATTTGCCAAAGCGCGGACAGCGGAGCGCGCACGTGGAAAGCGCCGAGCCGTCGATTTCTGGGTAGCGCAAGCGTCTCGCGTGTTGGCGAGCGCGCCCTCGCGATCGCGGACTTTCTCTAATGGTTCCCATTCCCCGGCCGCGGCTGACACGTGCAACAAAGCCTGTTTCGGCGTGACGCCGAAACCAGCATGCGAGACGCCCGCACACGGACGGGCAAGCCGTGTGCTACCCTGCAAAACTGGCACGCAGCTTTTCTTTCCGAGCCTCGCACTCCTCTTGCAATCGCCGGATCTCTGAGGCGAGTTGCTTTTGCAACGATTCCATTTCCTCGAGGTTGCCCGCCGCTTGCGCTTTGCGAATCTGATCCTTCAGGAAAAGTTCTTTCTCAGCGATCTTCGCACGATACTTGGAATCGATTTCCGCGAGTTCCTTTTTCTGATCTTCAGTGAGCGGAAGCGATGGCGATGTTTTTTCGAGCCGTTCCATCGCCAGTTCATAAGCCGATTTCATTTTAGACTCTTCCTCTTCCTCTCAAGCTTAGTCTAATCTTGCCTTCAAAACGGCGCGCCCGGCGGTCGCGCCCTCGCCTTGCTGCGCACGGCGCGATTGGCAGTCGCGCCCTACCAAAACCGGTCGCGGATTGCGTTCACGAAATCAAATCTTAAATTGGTTTTACATGCATTCACCAATTCAACTGCTCAGCATCGATTTTGACGGGACGCTGGTTTCGCGAAATGGCGGACCGGCTCTCGACATGCAGTGCATGGAACTGATCCGTGAATTGCAGAATGCCGGCGCGATTTGGGCGATCAATACCGGGCGTTCCGTCGATTTGCTCGAAACCGGCTTGGTCGAATTCGCCTTCCCAATTCGTCCGGATTTCATTCTCACGATGGAGCGGGAGGTTTTTCGTCCGGGACGAAACGGAGAGAAGTGGGAAGCGTTCGGTGATTGGAACGAGCGCTGCGCCCGCGATCACACCGAGTTATTTTCGTCGGCTGACTCGGTCCTGGCCGAATTCGTGGATTTTGCGACGCAAAAAACGAGAGCCCGTCTCATTTACAACTCCGATGGCCTTGAAGGGCTCGCAGCCGAAAACGAGGAAGAGATGGACCGCCTTACGGACTTTATCCGGCAGGCGCGGGCCGGACATCCGAAACTGGATTACCAGCGGAACGGCGTTTACCTGCGTTTTTGTCACGCTGATTATCATAAGGGCGCTGCATTGGCCGAGCTGGCGCGTTTAATTGAAGTCCCGCGCAAAAAAATTTTCGCGGCAGGCGATCATCATAATGACATTTCGATGTTAGACGGGCGCTTCGCCGCGATGCCGTCATGCCCAGCCAACGCCATTGCCGAGGTACAAGATGCTGTTCGCGATGCAGGCGGTTACCTCGCGCAAAATGACCACGGCGCCGGTGTTTACGAAGCGTTACTGCATTTCGTGAATCCCAAAAAGCTTTCGGGACTGAAGCGGCCCGATGATGCAGGGTTGCCGCGTCTCTAACAGGCGAAGTTACCAGCGGACGGTTCCACTGGATCCTGGAGCGCCAGGAACAAAGGAGTCCTCGCCGGAAATTTTCTCGCCCGGAACCGGTGCGGCGGATTGCAAGCTGGATCGCTCGCTAGTCTCCTCATCGCGCGATACGCAAGCCGAGATGATGAAAGCGATTATAAGAAGCAAAACCGCGGGAATCGCAATGCGTTTGATCACAACAGGAGAAGCTAACTACCAGCCTATTTGATGCAAGCCGCACCTCAGATAAGTTTTGCGGTGACGCTTGGTCTGAAAGAGCTGCGTACCGCAGGCAGGTTCGGCGATATCAAATCTCTCTTGTTTGAAGAACTGCAAAGGGAGCTTCAGGAACTAAACGAGCCAGCATATCGCGCGGGCCAAATCATCGATTGGCTCTACAAAAAGCGCGCCGTCGCATTTGAGGAGATGACTGATCTGCCGCAGCCACTGCGAGCGCGGCTGGTTGAGAGATTTTCGATTGGCAAGATCGACATCATCCGTGTCCTTGGGTCGCGCGACACCACTCGGAAGTTTCTTTTCCGTTTGAGTGATGGAAACCTGATTGAATCGGTTTTGATCCCGGCATCGCCGGCGTCCCGCGACTGCGGGAGAGCAAAGTCGGATCGCCGGACGGTTTGTGTTTCGACGCAAGTGGGCTGCGCTTATGGCTGCAAATTTTGCGCGAGCGGTTTGGAAGGATTTTCTCGCAACCTGGGCGCGAACGAAATTGTCGATCAAATCATCACGATTGAGCGCAGCAGCGAAGAAAAGATCGACAATCTCGTTTTCATGGGGATGGGCGAACCGCTCGCGAACTTCGATAACGTGATGCGCGCGATCCGGATCATCAACGCGCCGTGGGGTCTCGGCATCGGTGCGCGGCACATCACGGTCTCAACCAGTGGTCTGGCGCCGCAGATCAAAAAGCTTGCGCACGAACCTCTGCAAATTCGCCTGGCGATTTCGTTGCATGGCGCTACCGATCAAGTGCGCAATCAGATCATGCCGATCAATCGTCGCTATAATATCGAGACGTTGCTATCGGCTTGTGATTTCTACGTCGCTCGCCGGAAACAGCGATTGACCTTGGAGTATATTTTGATCGCTGACGTCAACGATTCCGACGATCAGGCGCATCTTCTCGCGGCACACACGCGGCGACTCGGGGCAAAAGTTAATTTGATTCCGTACAACACCGTTGAGGGTTTGCCATGGTCACGGCCGTCACGCAATCGGCAGGAGAAGTTTTTGTCCATCTTACGCGGGCACGGGATTTCGGCCACGTTGCGTCGGGAGAAAGGCGGCGACATCGACGCGGCTTGCGGGCAATTGCGATTGCAAACCAAGAAGGTAGCGCAAGCCTCCGGCTTGCCTGTTCAATAGTTCGGAAGCGAGACGCTCGCGCTACATTTCTTTTGCGCGGACAGCGAAGCTGACGTTTAGTCAACCATGGCAGGCTACGAGGGCGGTGGGTCCGAGCGCGTGTGGGACGAGTACGACTGGGAGCGTTTTCTCCAGGAACAGGATCAAAAGACCGAGA
>QHOF01000113.1 GCA_003219335.1 Verrucomicrobiota bacterium
TTAAATTTGCCGCTTTTGAAAACCACGGAAGCGAGCCCGACCTTATTAAATAACTGCTCGTAATTCAGCGTTTGGATGATGACCCCGATGCTGCCTGTAACGGTCGTTTCGTTTGCCATCAAAAATTTGCCGCCGCAGGAGACATAATAACCACCGGATGCTGCCAGCGAACCCATATACACGACGACAGGTTTCTTCGCGCGCGTCTTGACCACCGCGCTGTAGATTGCATCCGACGCAGTCACTTCACCGCCGGGCGAATCGATCTCCAACACGATCGCTTTGACGTGACTGTCATCGCGCGCCTGTTGCAGCGCCCCGCGCATGTCATCCACCATGGAATCGCTCACGCTGCCCGGGAGCGAAGAGCTAATCAAGCCGTGCATGCTGATGACAGCGATCTTATCCAGGCTTCCGCGCATTCCCCTTTGAAGCAGGATCTCGCGGAAACGCGGAATCGGCTCTGGTTCCCGGGTCCCGGCCAGGCGCTGAAACCCCGCCGCTATCAGCACAAAGTTGACGAACAAGCTGGCGCAAAGCGCGACGAACAAAAAAATGCTGAGGCAACCAAGTGTGCGATTTCCCGCCATGACAGAACGAAACTGCCGGAGAACCGGCGCGCGCACAAGATGTTTTCACGTACGCGCAGTTGAGTTCTGGGTAGCGCACGCGTCTCGCGTGCTGGTTTCGGCGTCGCGCCGAAACAATCTTTTTGATGGGCGCGCGTCACTTGGGCCGATCCGGTGTTCTGCCGGGAAAAGTTTGCGATCGCGAGGACGCGCTCGCTCCCGCAGGCGCGGGACGAGACGCGTGCGCTACCCAATCGCAGCCATCACTCCGTGAATTATTCGACGAAGTCTATTTGGATTGGAACGTCGATGTAGCCTTTGGCCCGCGCTTCCGCCAGGAATTTGTGGACAGCGGCGCGGCCAGTCTCGCCATAATCGCGAGTAAACTCATTCACATACATGCCGATGAATTTCCTAGCGAGCGTCGCGCCCATGTCGCGCGCGTAGGCAAGGGAATGACGCACCGCCTCGTCCCGATGCGCCAGGCCGTAGTCGATGCTTTCGCGAATAATTTCGCTGAGATCGCGCCAGACTGGCGGCGGGATATCCTTGCGCACCACATTTCCGCCCAGGGGCAACGGCAAGCCGGTCTTGCGCTTCCACCACTCGCCAAGATCAATCACTTTCTCAAAACCGGATCGCGCATAAGTGAGTTGCCCCTCGTGAATGAGCAAACCGGCGTCCGCGCGACCGGTTTTGACCGCGTCAAAAATTTCATCGAACGGGACGACAAGATGATCGAACTCCCCAAGAAAAAGCTGAAGTGCGAGAAACGCACTGGTCATGCGCCCAGGGACAGCGATGGTGCAACTGCGCAACACCTCGCGAGCGTCGATATCTTCATTGGGCGTTGGGTGTTGGGCGTTCGGCGTTGGATGTTTCCTCACAACGATCGGCCCGTATCCATCGCCCATGCTCGCGCCACAGGGCAGCAGCGCGTATTTGTCCGCGACATACGCATACGCGTGAATCGAGATCGCGGAAATATGCAGCTCGCCGCGCCGCGCCCGCTCATTCAGCGTTTGAATGCCTTCCAGCCGATGTTCGAACCGGTAACCGCGGAGATCGATCTTATTTTTCGCGATCGCGTAGAACATGAACGCGTCGTCGGGGTCGGGGGAATGACCGAGTGTGAAAAGATCAGGAGGGTCCTTTGTACTGCGATGCATTACGCGGAAGAAATCGGCGGTCGGTCAGTCGCCGCCTTGTTCGATTAGTGGGCAGGCGCAGAAGAGGTGTCTGTCACCATAGACGTTGTCGATGCGGGCGACGGCGGGCCAGAATTTGTGTTCGCGCGTCCAGGGCGCGGGGAACGCTGCTTGTTCACGTGTGTAGGGGCGTTCCCATTTGTCGGACGCGATTTGGCGCGCGGTGTGCGGCGCGTTTTTGAGCAAGTTATTTTGTCGATCTTGTTTTCCGCCGGCGATCGCTTGCATCTCCTCGTGGATGGAGATCATCGCCTCGCAGAAACGATCGAGTTCGTGCTTCGGTTCGCTCTCGGTCGGCTCGATCATCATTGTGCCGGCAACTGGAAAGGAAATGGTCGGCGCATGAAAGCCGTAATCCATCAAACGCTTTGCCACGTCTTCGACTTCGATGCCTGCGCTTTTCCACTGGCGCAGATCGATGATGCATTCGTGCGCGACCAGGCCGTGTTTGCCTTTGAAAAGAACTGGAAAATACGGGTCGAGACGTTTGGCGATGTAGTTTGCGTTGAGAATTGCCACCTCACTCGCTCGTTTCAATCCTTTCGCGCCCATCATGCGGATGTACATCCACGTGATGGTCAAAATACTGGCGCTGCCATAAGGGGCAGCCGTGACCGGACCGGTCGCGGCTGAGTTGATAGTTAATGGTTGATAGTTGATAGAGGCGGCCGCTGGCAGGAACGGTGCGAGATGCCTCGCCACCCCAATCGGGCCCACGCCGGGCCCACCGCCTCCGTGCGGGATGCAAAACGTTTTGTGCAAATTCAGATGGCAAACATCAGCGCCGTAATCACCGGGCCGGCACAGACCGCATTGCGCATTCATGTTCGCGCCGTCCATGTAAACCTGGCCGCCGTGCGCGTGCACAATGTCGCAGATTTCGCGGATGGTCGGCTCGAAAACGCCATGCGTCGAGGGATACGTGACCATCAGCGCGGCGAGATCCCGCGAATGTTCGTCGGCTTTAGCCCGCAGATCGGCAAGATCGATGTCTCCATCTTTCAAACAGGCAACTGAGACAACTTTAAATCCGGCCATGACCGCGCTGGCCGGGTTGGTGCCGTGCGCCGAGGTGGGGATGAGACAAACGTTGCGATGCGCCTCACCGCGCGACGCGTGATACTCACGGATCGCGAGCAGGCCTGAGAATTCGCCTTGGGATCCGGCGTTCGGTTGCAATGAAACTGCCGCGAAGCCGGTGATTTCGGCAAGCCAATCTTTCAGTTGTCGGAAAATTTCCACATACCCTGCTGTCTGGTGCCAAGGCGCGAACGGATGCAGTTTGGAAATTCCGGGCCACGAGATGGGAAACATTTCCGCTGTCGCATTCAATTTCATGGTACACGAGCCGAGCGGAATCATCGAAGTCGTCAGCGACAAATCGCGCGATTCGAGCTTCTTGAGATAACGCAGCATTTCCGTTTCGGTGTCGTGCATGTTGAAGATGGGATGAGTGAGGAATTCGGAATTGCGGATTGCGAATTGCGGAATGCGCAGCGGCGGCTCGCCGAGATCGTCGTCGGCAAAATCGCGCACCGTCGTGCCGCGAAAGATCGACATCAGCAGTTCGATGTCTCGCGGTGTGGTTGCTTCGTCGAATGAAATGCCGACTGCGCGTGGACCGAGCGCGCGCAAATTGCAGCCGGATTTTGCCGCGTGTTCCAGAATGACTTCACTGGATTCTACTTCCACGCAGATCGTGTCGAAGAAATTTTCGCGCGTGATTGTGCAGCCAAGGGCGCGCAGGCCGTCTGCGAGCTGGCTTGTGAGTCTGTGAACGCGCTCGGCAATCGCGCGTAATCCTTTTGGGCCGTGATAAACCGCATACATCGACGCGATGACGGCGAGGAGGACCTCTGCCGTGCAGATGTTGCTGGTGGCCTTGTCGCGCCGGATATGTTGCTCGCGCGTTTGCAACGCGAGTCGGTACGCAGGGCGGCCTTCCGCATCGTGTGAAACGCCAACGAGCCGGCCAGGCATGTGGCGCTTGTACTGATCGCGCGTTGCGAAATATGCCGCGTGCGGGCCGCCGAATCCGAGCGGAACCCCGTAGCGTTGCGTATTGCCAACGGCGACATCAGCGCCGAATTCGCCCGGCGGTTTGAGCAATGTGAGCGCAAGAATATCGGCCGCGACAACAACGAGCGCGCCAGCGTCATGCGCACGGCGGATGAAATTAGCATAATCATAGATCGCGCCATCGGTGGCGGGATATTGCACGAGCCCGCCGAACGTAGGGCATGCCTCCGGCTTGCCTTCCTGGGATCGCAAGTCCGCCACGGCAGATTTGTCCTTTGGCGAACGAGACGCATGCGCTACTTTAAAATTGAATTCGCGAAAATCGCCCACGACCACCTCGATTCCGAGCGGCTCCGCCCGCGTTTGGATCACGGCAATCGTCTGCGGATGACAATTATCCGCGACGAAGAACACTTTGCGATCTGGAACAGCCGCGTGACAAAGCGACATCGCTTCGGCGGCGGCGGTAGCTTCGTCCAGCAGCGATGCGTTCGCGATGTCGAGCGCCGTCAGGTCAATGATCATCTGCTGAAAATTGAGCAGCGCTTCCAGCCGGCCCTGGGCGATTTCCGCCTGGTAAGGGGTGTAAGCGGTGTACCAGCCGGGGTTTTCGAGAATGTTTCGCTGAATGACCGGCGGCGTAATGCAATCAGAGTAGCCGGCGCCGATGAACGAGCGCGCGATTTTGTTTTTGTTTGCGATCGCCCGCAGCTCTGCAAGTGCCTCGATCTCCGATTTCGCTTTCGGCAAGTTCAGTTGTCGATTAAGGCGAATGTTCTTTGGAACGGCGGCATCGATCAGGGCGTTGAGATTTTCAAAACCGAGTTCGCGCAGCATCGCGCGAACTTCCTCTTCGCTCGGGCCGATGTGGCGACGCGCGAATGAATCGATGTCAATTGTTCCTTCGCGCGTTTGCATGGGTTGACGGTATGGAATCGAAAATTCGGCGCAAGCGCCGCGAGTGGAACAGCTGCCGGGCAAACTAGGAGCGATGGCTTCCCAGTCGTCGCCTTCCCCTCGACGGCCAAGAGGCCGTCGTTCCTTGATTACTCCAGCGCTGCTTGCGCTGCAGCCAGTCGCGCGATTGGAATTCGAAAAGGACTGCAACTGACGTAATCCAGCCCCAGCTGGTGACAGAATTTGACGCTGGCGGGTTCGCCCCCGTGTTCGCCGCAGATTCCCAACTTGATGTCGGCGCGCGTCTTGCGACCCAAGTCTCGCGTAATTTCCATTAAACGACCGACGCCTTTCTGATCGATCGTTGCGAAGGGGTTCGCATCTACGATATCGAGCTCGGCGTAGGCGGGAAGGAAACTGCCGGAATCGTCCCGGCTCATTCCCAGCGTCGTTTGCGTAAGATCGTTTGTGCCGAAGCTGAAGAACTCGGCGTCGCGCGCGATCTGATCGGCCACGAGCGCAGCGCGCGGGATTTCAATCATCGTTCCCACCAAGTATTTAAATTTTGCCTGCCTTTCTTTAGCAACTTGGTCGGCGACGCGCCGCACAATGCCGATTTGCAGCTTTAACTCGCGCGGAAATCCGACGAGCGGGATCATGATTTCCGGATGGACCCTGATCCCTTTGGCCTGGACTTCTGCGGCGGCTTCGAAGATTGCGCGCGATTTCGGAAATTTCCGGGAATGTAACCCCGAGCCGGCAACCGCGATGACCAAGCATTGGATTAAATTCGTGCAGCTCACGAACGCGCCGCGCGATGTGTTCCACGGCGACGCGGAGTTTGCTTGCCAACTCACTTTGCTGCGCGTGATCGGCGGGCAAGAATTCATGAAGCGGCGGATCCAGAAAGCGGATGGTTGCAGGCAATCCGTTTAACGCGGTAAAGATGCCGATGAAATCGCCGCGCTGATAAGGAAGCAGTTTCGCCAGCGCTCGCGCACGTTCGTCTTTCGTGTCGGCGAGAATCATCTCGCGCATGGCGTCAATCCGCTCGCCTTCGAAAAACATGTGTTCCGTCCGGCAGAGCCCAATTCCTTCCGCGCCGAACGCGACAGCGTTTTTGACCTGCTCGGGCATATCGGCATTAGCGCGCACGCCGAGCGTGCGGAATTCGTCCGCCCACTTCATCAATTTGGCATACTCTCGATAAGTCTCGCTTTTCTTTGGATCGAGAGATCGATTCACCAGCACTTGCACTATCTCCGAC
>QHOF01000114.1 GCA_003219335.1 Verrucomicrobiota bacterium
GCTGGAGTCCAATGGTTAATTAAAGGCGGAACACTGTTGGGATATCCGACAAGCGTGCCGCCGATGAGGAACACACTCACGCCCGAAACAAGCATGAGAAACGCGGCTGGATGACGCCACTGCCAGAGAAGCAACGCGACGCCTAACACGAGTAGAGCGGCTTCAGCGGGCAAGAGCAAAGGCGCATAAAATATGATGTCTTGCGAGCTATGTGTGCTGATGCCAAGCAGGTTCTCTGAAAGCACAGCCCAAACTGTTTTCCACACGCTTTGGAAATCGCCAAGGCTGGTTGGGGTGTGCGCCGACCATATCAGCAGGCTTGCTCCTCGGCCGAAATAGAGATTGGGATGCCGAACAAAATGAAACAGCAGCGGGCCAAACCCGACGAAGTAGCTGCCCGCTAGCAGCAAAAAGCTGCTCAGATACTGACGGGCCTGCTGCCAATGAACAGCCAATATGTAACCGAAAAACACAAACATGATGAACGGTAACAACCGCGTGCCATAGTAGAAGTGTTCGCTTAGACCTGCTACCAGGCCGGCCAGCGCCCAATCAAATGGCCGGCGCGACCGCAGTCCGCGCAACACGAAAAGGAAGCACGTCGCCCAGAAGAACTGTGTCACGATGTTATTAAGCGCCAGCCGACTGTAATGGACATTGGACGCGCTGACGGCCAACATCGCCGCTCCAGCGACTGCAGCGGATCTGCCCCATGTCCCGCGTATCAGTCCGTACAACGGGAGAACGGTAGCCGCGCCGAATAAAGCAGCAGGGAGCCTTAGCGTTGCCAGCGTGCTGCCACCGAACTTAAGAAACAACGCAACTATCCAGAACCACAGAGCAGGTAAATCTATCCCGCTCCAGAGCGCGCTGAAAATTGATGGACTGCGACCGGTCGGGTTTATGTAAGCCTGAGTGGCGACGGTGCCGGTCATGATCTCGTCCGGATAGATGTTGTCGGGAAAATGTGTTAGATCCCAAACACGAGTAAGCAGCGCTACGACGACCAGCCCGGCGATCACGACTACCTCCCAAGTCGTCCATTTGGTCGGGCGCAGAGCGTCGGAACAAACGGAATGTGACCCGACGAATGCAGAACACAGCAGCGAACCTATGCCTGCCAACCATAAAGCACCTGCGAGCCCGAAAGTCTCGCTGGGATCGGCGACGTAACGGAGATCTGCCGCCAGTACTAGCGTGAGTGCGCCGGTGACTCCGAGCAAATAGAACAAGTGCTTGCGATTCGCGTTGCCTATCCGAGTGGTAGGATGGGGCGGAAACGTGGGTATCCACTTTTGGTGACCCCACAGCACTACGGCCAGCACTGCCGCCGCGGCGAGCAGGGTGATTGCCCATGGCCGACCTGGTTCACTTGCCAATAAGAGAGTGGCAAGCAATGAGATTAAATAGACGATCAGGCCACCCCAGAGATTGGGACAGTAAAGAGAACGCATTATCGGCGAGTACCGCGATCTTTATTCACGAATAGCCGACCAGCTTGAAAGCGGCAGTGCACTGCTGCACTCTCCCGCAGTCGCGGGATGGCCGTCGATCCCACGCACATTGCGCGCTCGCGTTTTCGAGTGCGGCGCTGCTGCGCCCGCTTTTCATTCTCGGTCAGGTCGGCAACTGTTCCGCAGCGAGCAAAACTCGCAAGCCTATTTCGCTTTCGATTCTTTCTTTGATTCGCCCTTGGACTCTTTCGGTTCCTTGGCAGCCTTGGCCACTTTCCTGGCTTCGCCGGGGCGATATTCTTCCTGCTCGGCTGCGGCGAAAGCTTTTTCCAAGCCGACCATGTCTTCGCCGGGACGCAGTGTGTCGAAGGACTCCACTTCTTTGCGCAGTTGCTCTTCAGAATAGTTGGCGGCCTTGATCGACAGTCCGATGCGGCGCTCGACCTTGTCCACCTTGATTACGCGCGCCTCGACTTCCTGGCCGACCTTGAGGACGTCTTTCACTTTGGCCACGTGATCTTCGCTCAACTGCGAGATGTGGACGAGCCCGTCAATGTCGTCCTGTAATTGTACAAACGCGCCGAAGCTGGCGAGCTTGGTCACCTTGCCTTTCACCAGATCCCCGATCTTGTATTTCTCATCGATCGTTTTCCAGGGATCTTCCGTGAGTTGTTTGATTCCGAGACTGATTCGCTGGTTTACCTTGTCGATGTCGATCACGACAGCTTCGACTTCGTCGCCCTTTTTAAATATCTCGCTGGGATGATTGATCTTGCGGGTCCAGCTTAAGTCGGACACGTGGATCATACCGTCTATGCCTTCCTCCAACTCCACGAACGCGCCGTAGGCGGTCATGTTGCGGATCGTGCCTTTGACCCGGCTGCCGATGGTGAACTTCTTTTCGATCTCGTCCCACGGATTGGGTTCGAGCTGGCGCAGGCCCAATGAAATTTTCTGTTCCTCCTTGTTCACGCCGAGCACCACAGCTTCCACTTCCTGGCCGACGCTAAGAATGTCGGAGGGTCGCATGATGCGTTTCGTCCACGAAAGTTCGGACACATGGATCAGGCCTTCGACGCCCTCCTCGATCTCAACGAACGCGCCGTAGGGAACAAGATTAGTGATCTTGCCTCTGATCCGGTGACCGGCTGGGAAACGTTCCTCAATCTGGTCCCACGGATTCTTCTGCGTTTGCTTCAGTCCCAACGAGACACGCTCTTTTTCTTTGTTGATATCGAGCACCACGACTTCCAAGTGCTGCCCGACTTTCAAAAGCTCACTTGGATGCCCCAACCGGCCCCAGGTCATATCGGTGACATGCAACAAGCCGTCCATGCCGTCGAGGTCGATGAATGCGCCGAAGTCGGTGATGTTTTTCACGGTGCCCGTTACGCGGTCGCCCACATTCACGCCTTCCATGAATTTTTGGCGCTTTTCACTGCGCTCCTGCTCGATCACCTCGCGCCGACTGAGCACGACGTTTTTACGATCGTCATTGAGCTTAACGATTTTGAAATCGTAGGTGTTGCCAACGAATTGCTGCAAATCTTTCGGCGGAACGACGTCGATCTGAGACGCCGGCAAAAACGCTTCGACGCCGATGTTCACCATGAGGCCGCCCTTGACCACCGATTTCACCTTGCCTTTGATCAGGCCGTCACCTTCGAAAACGCTGACGATCTTATACCAGTTCTGACGGTAGGCGGCTTTCTCCTTCGAGAGAACGACCATGCCTTCTTCGTTTTCCAGCCGCTCCAAGAGCACGTCCACCTCGTCGCCCACTTCCAGCGAATCGGCTTCTTCAAATTCAGTCAATGGAATGACGCCCTCGGATTTGTATCCCACATCGACCAGCACTTCGCGCGGGCGAATTTCCAAGATGCGTCCCTTGACGATGCTTCCCTCACGGAAGTCTGGCATCGGCTTCGACATCACGTCCTGCATTTGAATCATAAAAGTAAGTAGGCCTCCTTCGGGCACTCTGCGATCTCTGCGCATCCGGCGGCTGCCGGAAGCAGAAATGGGGACGCTATAGTAGGCGTTTTTGTGCCGTTGGTCAACTCGCATGCGCAGTTTACAGGCGCACGTCATCCCGAGCGAAGCGAAGGATCTCACCCCTTTGATTCGATGCTGCGTCACGCTGGATACGCGGTGTGTGAGCGCCACTTCGACTGTGAGGTTCCTCGCTCCGCTCGGAATGACAGATTGAACGTTGGGCGTTAGGCGTTGAGCCTTCGGCGTTTTCCCTCTATGTTAACGCCGATGTGGATTTTGCGTCTGTCGATCCTTTTGCTCGCGGTAGCAACACTACGCGCCGAAGCTCCGGCTGAACAAAAAGTCCTCAGCGCAATCAAAACGCCAGATCTTACCGTCGTGCATCTTTGGGCGCCGTGGTGTTCAAATTGCCAGGCGGAACTAAAAAGCGGCGGCTGGTTCAAAATGATCAAAGACAATCCGCAGGTGAAATTTTATTTTGTTTCCGTTTGGAACAATGGCGAAGACGGGCGCGCGATGCTGAAAAAATTCAACATTGCCGACCAGCCAAACGTGACCATTCTCGCCGATCCCGGCCCGCGCCGCGGTGAAAACAAGATCAAACAATTTGCCGGCTTGCCGCTTTCGTGGATCCCGACGACTTGGGTTTACAAAGGCGGCGACCTTCGTTACGCATTAAATTACGGCGAAGTTCGTTTCCCTGTGCTGCAACAATTTCTCGCGGACAGCGAGTCGGAGTGGTCGCACAAGGGCGAACCGTCTATCGAGTAGGCGTTTCATGACAGAGACCTTTTCAGCGCCGTCGATTGAGCATAATAAACCGCCCGCAATTTTGTCGCTGATTGGCGAGACGCCGCTGGTGGAGGTGACACAGTTCGACACCGGCCCGTGTCACCTTTTTCTCAAACTTGAAAATCAAAATCCTGGCGGCTCGATCAAGGACCGGATCGCCCTCTCGATGATCGAAGCGGCGGAGGAGGAGGGGAAATTGCAACCCGGTGGCACAGTCGTGGAAGCCACCGCAGGCAACACTGGCCTGGGTTTGGCGCTCGTTGCTGGCGCCAAAGGCTATCGCGTCTTGTTGGTGATCCCGGATAAGATGTCGCAGGAAAAGATCTCGCACGTGAAGGCGCTGGGCGCGGAAGTGCGGATCACCCGGTCTGATGTGACGCGCGGGCATCCCGAATATTATCAGGACATGGCCGCGCGACTCGCCGAAGAAATCCCGGGCGGCTTTTACGTGAATCAGTTTGGTAATCCGGCGAACCCGCTGGCACACGAGCGCACGACCGGTCCCGAAATCTGGGAGCAAATGCGGCATGATGTCGATGCAGTTGTTGTGGGAGTGGGTTCGGGCGGAACGCTGACTGGTCTTGGTCGCTTCTTCAATCGGGTGAAGCCACGTCGCAGAATCGAAATGATCTTGGCCGACCCCACCGGCTCTGTGTTGTACGAGTACGTCAAGACGGGAAAGCTGGCCGAATCGGGAAGCTGGGCCGTGGAAGGCATTGGCGAAGATTTCATCCCAGAGATCGCGGACATGTCATTGGTCACAGATGCATTTGAGATTGACGACGCAGAAAGTTTTGCGACCGCGCGCGACCTTTTGCATAAGGAAGGAATCTTCGGCGGTTCATCTACCGGCACG
>QHOF01000124.1 GCA_003219335.1 Verrucomicrobiota bacterium
AATCCGCCGTAGAGAGTCAAAGTTTGGAATGGAGTATATTGGGTAAAGAAACTGAATTTATCGCGGTTGCGCGCGGCTTCGTCGAACTTCCGCAACGCCTCGAGCCGAGCGTCCCGGACATCATCTCGAGTCTCGCCGACTTCGACTACAGCGTTCCGACCCGCGTCATAACCCGGAGCATCGCGCAAAGACCGCTTATAGCCCACCCTGAATAACATCCATGAGTTCGGTTTAATATCGAACGTCGGACCAAAGATGTGCTCGTTCGAGTTCAGTAACTCCCGCGCGATTTCCCGATGCATCCTTTCCCAAACATAGCCGAGCTTCGCTGTGAGCCAATAGGTCAGATTATACGAACCGTCGAAACCGAGATTTTGCTTTGCATAAGAGTATGGAAAGGAGAGTAAGTCGACGCCATTCGCCGCGCCTTGATCGTTTACAACTATACCGCCTGGCAGCCGTACCCTGCTACTGCGATTATCGAAATCGTAGTATCTATAAAAGGTTTTCAGGCTAATGTCTCTGAAAAAGTTGTTCACGAATGTAACGTTAGACATCATCGGCCGGACGTCGCCGTCCAGACTCCGCGCGCTTATTGACGGCTGTGTTATAGCGCTATTAATCGTGAACGGCAGAAACCGGTCATTCTGAAGCCGCCAGCCATATGAGAATGTTCCCATAAAGTTCGTCTTGAAGGGCAGGCTGGCAGTCCCGGTCAAACTAAAGTTGTGCGCTTGATTGCTTGGATACAAGTCCAGACGTCCGCGGCACGGCCCCGTTCCCGTGGCATTGTTATACGCCTGTTCGTCAGTGCATGCTCCGCCGATTCCCGGATTGAGAGGATTATCCCATGTGAGAGTGCTGATGCTATTGTGGAAGAGAGAACCGTTATACTTAAGCCCGAGAGTCCAGCCATCGCCGGCATATTCCCCGCCGAGCTCTATGTTATGGGTTTGATAGTCGATGGGTTCAGCCAGTTCCGTGATGTTAAAACTTCCCGGGCTGGGCCCGAAGTAGGTGCCAAAGGCTCTCTTCCCTTCGACGTTTTGAGAGCCATAGCTACCGGTGAAGGTCCATCCGGGCGTCGGCGTGTAAGTGACCCTGAATCTGCCGATGCGGTTGAGCAAGCTCAGGTCGACGCTTTTTGCGTTATCGTTTACCCAGTCCCGCACTGTGGTTCCGTTTGTGTTCGCAGGCTTGGTCGGCAGCGTGTAGTTTCCATCGTGCATGTCATAGGGCGTGCGCGCCGTTTCGTTGTTGAAGATGTGGGGGATCTGGTCCCATTCGAATTCGAATTTAAAGAGTCCGTACTTTCCGAAGCGTAGTTGATAATTCTGATCATCTCGCCCCGGTTTGGTCGAATCAAACTCAAAAAAGTAGTCTTTCTTTTTGCGTTCGATCACTAAATTGAGTTGGGGCACAACAATAGTTTCGGGAAGATCTCGGTATTCCTCAAGTTTCGACTCACTTCCGTTTCTGTGACTCGGCATACCGCCTACTTCTACGTCACCGTTGATCGTAAAGTCCCCAAGCTCGATCTGCGCCGAACAAGGCGAGGTCAAACCGAAGCAAGCCGCCAGGCCGACGCTGTAAAAGATACTTAACCCTCGGCGTGCCATGTGTGACCTCCTTCTTCTTCAACGAGTAAAAAACTTACCCGAAGGATGATTGCTCCCATGGACTTGACTGTGGCAGTTCGTGCAACTTCGGTTGTAAAAGAAAACCGATGGGCCGACGGTCGGGGAAATCTGCTTTCCCGGCCGCGGAGTTCCTGGATGTCTTGTTGATATGTGGCACGAGGTGCAAACTCTCGGGTCTGTGACTTTGAGGAGCCGGTCATTGACTGTCCCGTGCGGCTCGTGACAATTCGTGCAACCTTCCATCACCGGAGGATGCTCCCAAAGGAAAGGACCTCGTCGCTCGGCGTGGCAGGTGTAACAATTCTCATTGACGCTAGTCTGTTTGAGCTGAGAGGGATTGGGACTTCCATGCGGATTGTGGCAGTCCGAACAGACAATCTTTCCTTCCCTTAAAGGCATGTGAGAAGAGCGAAGGAGCTGAGCTTTCCGCTGCAAGTGACACTGACCGCAGACTTCGATTTCGGCTCTGTTAATGAAGAAAGGAGTTACGTCCGTCATCTTAGCCAGCTGTTTACCGCTCGTCTTCTCCATCAATGTGTGACAGTTAACGCAAGCAATTCCACGGCTGGCGTGAGGACTCGCCCTCCAGTAGGCCTGAATTCCGCGCTGGTGGCATGTTAGACAGACCTCGTTCTGGACTGTGGCCGACTCTCCGGAGTCTTTGCGAAAGGTTATGAGACCGCCAACGCCTCTTCCGCCTCCCGCGGCGACGTGGTTACTTCCCGGGCCGTGACAGTTCTCGCAAGCTTGTTTCTCAGTTTCATTTCGGGCATTGAACAGAAAAATTTTCCCCATTACCGTCTTGGAAAATTTTTCAAACTGGGTCGGGTGGCAAGCCTTGCAAACTTCGCTGCCGACGTACGTGGCGGGCCCGGGCTTGGCCGTTTCGGATTCGGCAGGCCAGACCGTCGGCACGTAACTAAACAAGAAAACGCAGAGTAAGCCCAGGACCCTGAGCCGCTTCATGCTTCCTCCAGACGTTGCTTAAGGTAGAACAGGTAAATAAATAAGCTATTTTTTTGTAGGCAATAGCACTACAGGCTGAGATCGTCTATTGGTCAAATGGCCCATATGGGGTCGCGCTCATTTCTTTCTCCCACGACTTCAACGAACAGTTACGGGTCGATGCACGAGGACATCCCTTGACGACCAGTCCATAGAGCGCTGCTTCAACGCGGTTTCTGAGATGGGCTTTCCGAAGAACGTTTTCCAGATGGCGCTTGACAGTTGCGGGGCTGATGCGCAAACTGACGGCTATCTCTTTGTTGGTTTTCCCAAAAGAGACGAGGGACAAAACTCTTTTTTCCGCTGGCGTCAGTTGTGGTGTGAGGTCTTTCGGCGTCATTTCATTTGCTTTCGTTTCTTTTTCAAGGTCAGTGCCTACCCAGTAATTACTCTCTCCCGTCTACAAACCATATCGACGACTTTTGCGTCCAACCGCTTTCTATTATTTCTTTTTCAGGTCGACGTTGAGGTCTACCACCTCGCCGTCTCGAACTAAGTCAACGGGAGCCTCCGTAGTCCCGAGCTGCGGATGCCAGACTTGGATACGATATTTTCCGACCGGAACGTTCTTGATTTGGTAGTTTCCACGACTATCGGCGGCGGAGAAATAAGGGTGCTCTTTGACGACAACGAACGCTTCCATATCGGGATGAACATTACAGAGAATCCGCGCCACGCCTGGCTGATCAAAGCTTGCGCTGCGTATTTTCCCTGAGGGATAAAGGCCCAAATCGAAATCCTTGGCTCCGCCTTTCGAATAGACGTTATGGAACATGGTGTCGTTGTTGGGGAACTCGACAGTGGTGCCTAAGACAACCGACAGGACATGGGGCATGAATTTCATATTGCGCTGATCCATGACGGCTTTATTCGTCTTCTTACTCGTAAGCAACGCTTTGGCTTGCTCTTTGGCCACGCCTTCCACGGAAACAACGACATCCTGCGTCGGTTTCCCGGCGATCGTAATCGTGCCTTTGATAATCCCGGTACTTGTATCGCCGCTGGCGCCAAATAAAGAGCCGGGCCAAAAAGATATTGCGGCAATTAGCATCCAAATCTTTCGTCGGCTCATTTTTTTACTCCCGGTGTCGGTGCGAAGACAAAGTCGACGTTGTGAGAGCCGCCCGCCTTGACCTCCACCTGCTTTTCCTGGGTGCCTAAACTTTCGTGCCACACCTTTAGCCTGTAGCTCCCCGGAGAAATCTCACTGATCAGGTATTCCCCGTAGGTATCCGTGATCGCTTGATAGGGATGTTCGGCAACCACGATGTATGCGCTCATCCAGGAATGGACTTCGCAGACGATCTTGACCACCCCGGCGCTGACCAGCGGTTTGCGGCTGACCTTGCCCGGATAGAGCCCGACGTTGAATTGCGGCTGACCGGCCGTGAAATAGGCATGGGCGGTGTGCAGGATGGGATCGGTGTTCTTGAGCAACACGAACTGCCCGACACTGGCGGCCAAGACATGGGGCACAAATCGACATCGACTGTTATCGAGCTCGTGAACGGATTCCTTTTCCACCGCCTTCCCCTTGGTGATCCCCTCTAAGGTGACGACCGCGTAGCGCAGCCCTTGGTCCGAGCCGATGATCATGCTTTCGTTGGGCACGTCCTTACAGACTTCTTTGAACTTGGAAATCTGCAGCGGCGACAGCTTCGGCAGCGTACCTTCAACCGTAACGACGCCCCGAATCGTCGCACCGTTGGTTACCGCGGTCTCCTCGTAAGCAGCGAAACAGAGGAGCAGACCGCGATGAAAAGAATTCCCAGACACAGATCACGTAAGAGTTTTGTTTTTGTGTTCATGGCATCCTGACGAGCGAGCAATGGTTATGCCACGAAATACCCCGGACTTTTTGACAGAATAGTTGTTTTTTTCCCGTTCTTGCAAAGAGAGGTACGAATTTCTCGCAAGCGTAGGAATTCTACCAACCTCCGCCTGGCCGAACCGACGAGTTCTAAGACCTGGAAACTGAGCCTGAAACTGTGAAATTTACGGCGAAAAATTTTGCCTATTTCTTGGCACAGAGGCTGCACAAAAGAAATCTCAATGGTGGGGGCGCAAATATGATCACCCTATCCGCCAGGAGGTACAGCTCAATGAAAGTCGTGGACGTGATGACGAAGGATCCGCTGACGGTGACGCCATCGGAGGCCATCGGCCAGGCCGATGAACTCATGAATGGAAACAAGATCCGCCAGCTCCCTGTGGTTGAAGACAACGAACTGGTTGGTATCGTCACAGACCGCGATATCCGATCTTTTCTGAGCGCCTCGCCTCTAAACGAACCAGAC
>QHOF01000125.1 GCA_003219335.1 Verrucomicrobiota bacterium
GAAGCGGCACAGTTTTTCAGCTCAGCCACACAGGTAATGTCTGGGTGCACACCGTGCTCTACAGCTTCACGGGCGAGGCCGATGGAGGCGAGCCGTACAAAGGCGTCACACTCGATCGCGAAGGTAACCTGTACGGCACGGCGGTTACGGGCGGGTCAGGCAGCTGTGAAGGCGGCTGCGGCGTGGCTTACAAGCTAACGAACTCCGGGGGAACTTGGACCCAGACAGTGATTCATGCTTTCACCGGCGGCGACGACGGCTCTGGCCCGGGCGCAAGGGTGACAGTGGATCAGGCCGGTAACATCTATGGAATGGCCCCGACCGGTGGCGCGTATGGCTTAGGCACTATTTACAAAATCCATCAGGAACAAAATGGAACTTGGAACCTCAGGGTCATTCACGCTTTTACAGGCGGGGCGGACGGAGCCACAGGCTCAGCTGGAAGAATGGTTCTGCGCCATGGCCACCTCTATGGCGCGGCTACTGCCGGCGGCAGGTACGGAAGCGGAGTGGTTTTCGAACTCACGCCGACACAGGTTGGAGAGTGGGATTTCAGGACGATTTATTTATTCAGAGGCCAACCGGACGGGAGTTTTCCCTATGGCGCGCTGCTCTTCGATGCTTCGGGTAATATCTATGGAACCACTTATTACGGCGGGGCTAATAATATCGGCGCTGCGTACGCGCTGACTCCTCGGGCTCACGGCGAATGGAGGGAGAAGATACTCTATAGCTTCCAAGGCGGAACCGACGGCAATAGCCCCATCAGCAATCTTGTTTTTGACACGGCTGGCAATCTCTATGGGACTACGAGTGAGGGGGGTTTGGGCTTGGGCACCATCTTTGAGCTGAGCCCCGTTGGCGGCGGTCACTGGATGGAGACTGTAGTTCATATGTTCCAAGGGCCCCCAGATGGCGCGTTTTCGTATAACGGGATGGTTGTCGATTCGTTCGGAAACTTTTACGGCGCCACCGTGCATGGGGGCATTAACGACGACGGATCCATCTACCAGTTCACACCCTAGTAACCGGAGGGCTGGTCAGAAACTGAAGGAAATCGTTGACGGCAGGTCCGCGGCCGGACAGCGCCGCTACCGCACTAGACTTGGACCGCCGATGGCTTCAGATCGCAACTCCCCAAGTTTTCAAGTTGAACTTTTTTGGCGTACTCTCGCCGTCAGTTGCTTCGTATAATCGTTCTGGATACTCAACTGGTCGTACCTTTCCAACAGCCACGTTTCCCAAGATAAGTCTCAATCGCGTGTTCTGTGCTGCGGCGCAGGCGAAGTTTTTCAAGGGACTTTTTATTCACGGGTTCCCGCTGAAAGGTGTTTCCGAGCCGTATTAGGGGATAGGCGCGCTGATCCAGGGTATCACTTCGCCTTTCACCTGATCCCAGTAGTCAAATGAATGTGAATGAACGCTCACGTCCACAATTGTTGACTTAAATGAACCAGCCTGCGGTACCCCCGCAGGCGATTCTCTTAATCCGATTTCAAGAGCTGTTGGCAGAATGCCGTTTTCGCCGTTCTCAAGTACGATTGGCGTGTTATTTGGCGTGTACGAGTAAATGTTGTACCCAGTTGATGTTGGAATGCCCAGGGAGTCTCTGCTTGAACACATGGACCAAAACGGACACATGCCGACGTGCAACCAGTGAGTTGGCGAAGCGTTCTGTGCAAGCACCAGGTCGCTTCCGGTTGGCGGAAGTGGTGCGGGATCAGGAATGTGCAGATAATTTGCTGCGGCCTCGTGGGGGCAGACCTCGTCTTCTATGCAATCGAGCGCGTACAGATTGGGGTCTGCAAGATTCGGGACACCGCATGAGAGCATCACCGCAAGGTTCGGCATGTCATATCCTGGTATGCCTGTAGTGGCCAAATAAAGAGCGTGAGACCCGCCGGCACTGCCGCCGATTACGACGACTTGGCCGTTGCTGCGTGGATCGTTCCGGTAATGAACAATGGCGTCCCTCACGTCATCTGTCTGCTCGGGATAATAACCGTCGTCGTGGATGTCGTTTTGCCCTGGAAAGGGATGCGCAGGAGTGTCCATTTCAGTGTGAGGCGGCGCCAGGCGATATTCGATCGCTACACCCATGAATCCATACTGCGAAACGTCCTCAGCAACATCGGTCCGCATTCCCCCCCCCGAAAAGCCACCTCCGTGAATCACAATCGCTACGCGATGCCTTCTGCCATCGTCGACGTTGTACACGGTCGCTCGAACGTTCATGCCATTAACGACCTTGTAGGTCTCAATTACGCCGGATACGGCTGGCGTCGGGCGCGGCGCTGGCGTCGGAAGAGGTCTAGGCGTCGGTATCTCCCGCGGTGTTGGGGTTTGCGCTTTCGCCAAATAAGCAGCGCATATCAGGGCTGCAAAGAGAATGGCTTGTTTCATTTTTATCCCTTTCAGTGACACTATTCCTTTTTCAAGCGTACTGTGCTAGGAAGTTTGGCTTCGCCTGTCGGCCCAGTCGGCGTTTTAGTCGCAAGTAACTGGCCCAACTGCCACAGGGTCGCGAAGTTGTCTGCTATAAGTTCTTCGTCCTCAATCCGGGAACCGAATTCATTTTCCAAAAAC
Organism: Verrucomicrobiota bacterium; assembly: GCA_003219335.1. Classification (GTDB taxonomy): domain Bacteria; phylum Verrucomicrobiota; class Verrucomicrobiia; order Chthoniobacterales; family UBA10450; genus Udaeobacter. The sequence goes on from QHOF01000125.1 coordinate 2,587, forward strand.
GCAACCAGGCGGATCACGCTGAGCGAGTCAATGTGTAGCGACTCGTCAGGATCAGTTATTGGTGGCAAAGAATCGCGGTAAACACTGCGATTGTTGTCTAGGTACTCTTTGAGTTTCGGTGATATTTCCATACGGCGGAACCGCGCACCAACGATGCCCACCCCCAGTGGCCATATCGGGATCATCCCTTTTTGATCCTAAATTGTGCCTTGTTAAATTCAAGTCAGGCGCGCCTAGTTTTCATGTAGGGCCGCGCCTGACACGCGAATCGTCTTGCGCCAGGGGATCACGCTTACGACGTTGACGATTTGCGGCTTGTTTCATGGGGTCAGCGGAGGTTGGTATTTTCGTTAATCAACATCTGAGATCGTCTGCGTCGCAGGATAAATCTCAATCGCGCCGCGGTTCGGTAAAAATTGCGTGACCTGCATCAATCGTTGCATCGCACAGCATCGCAACGGAAATCTTTGGCTAGTACCAGTGGTGATGACGAAAACGCCAGTAACCGTATCGGCCGTAAGATCGGCGAGCACCGTACCACCCGAAGCGCGGTCCGTAGTAGCGATAGCCCGGGCCGACCACAACGCCGAAGGCAACCGCCGGAGGGGCGTAGAAGACCGGGCGCAGCGGTGGCGGCGCGTAATTGTAAGTCGATGCGGGCGCGCGGTAAGGCTCAACGACTTCGGTGCCGGCATTCGAGCGCAGGGCAGACACAAACCCGAATACGAAGACCGCCAATGCTATCACAATAATTTTTTTTCCCATGATCGAATATTCCTCCTGTTGTTTGGCCGATTGAACCCAGGAATCGCTGCGAAGTTGCCCGGAGAATCGGTGCCACGCCCGTACGCGCCACCCGCCGCTCGCCACGGCCGGTAAACGTAACACCGGCATCCTGCCTGTCCCGTGGAGCGGGCATCTTGCCTGTCGGGAACGGCAGGCTGAGAAGCCTGCACGACCCATCAGGCCGGAAGCCTGAGTTACGCTATTTTTTGTCCAAAAGCGGCAGGAACGCTTCGTAGCCTTTGTTTTTCATTTCTTCTTTGGGAATGAAATGGAAAGCGGCCGAGTTGACGGAGTAGCTTTGGCCGGTGGGCGATTTTGGGTCGGGAAAGAGATAGCCAAGGTGGCCGTTGCTGCGTTTGGCGCGTATTTCGGTGCGCCGCATATCGTGCGAATTGTCCGGCACCTCGACGAGCAGATCTTTCGAGACCGGTTTGCTAAATGTGGGCATGCCGATCTGGCCGTCGTATTTATCTAGTGACGTGAATAGTGGTTCGCCGGTAATGACGTCGACGTAGATGCCCGTGCGCTCGTTGTTCCAGAATTTGCTTTGGAACGGCGTTTCGGTGCCACCCTGCCGCACGACATAATATTGCTCGGCCGTTAATCGGCGTTTCAATACGGCGTCGCTTGGGACTGGCCGGTTCGGATCGAACCCTGTGGTCTCCTTTTTCTCTTTCTGCGTGAGAAAGAAGATGTAGAGGCCACCGGCGATGAGCACGATCGCAATGCCGACACCGACGTACGTGCTGATGGCCGATCTTTCTTCGCTGGTGATTCTGCCCCCGTACATCAGATCGCGATTGACATTATGGAATCAGAGATTGGCCTCGTCCGTCAAGACGGAACAACTTCGGATCTTACCGTGCCGCTATCCCTGCGGCTTGGACGGCGCGCCGGGATTTGCGGCTTCGCCGGGTTTGGGCGACGCGCCGCCACCCGCCGGAGGAGCACCCCCGGGAATATCTTCATCAGGCGCTGAGAGGACCTCGGGCGCGGAGAATGAATTTGGATGGTCGGCCAACGCTTTGCGGAGCGCAGCGATTTGTTCAGGTGTGACCGGGCTGGCGCTGTTTCCCCAGTCGCCACGCTCATAGGTCATCACATCGGCAATTTGCTTGTCCGTCAAGGTTTTGTCCCACGGTTGCATCACCGCTGTGCCAAACTGTTGGCCTTTAACCGTGACTGGTCCTTGCAGACCTTTGAGCACGATCATGCCCATGCGTTGCGAACCGCCGGTGGTAAACTCCGAACCGGCAAGCGGCGGGTATTGACCGGGCACGCCCAAGCCATTGGCCTGATGACAAGTCTGGCAGTTGGCTGAGAAAACTTTTTTGCCCCGATCGAAGGGCGACAGTTCCGCCACCGCTTGCGCGCCCTGTGGCCCGCCGGCTTTTTTCATCGTGGGCATCTCGCCACCGTAAGGGTCGAGCGCCTCGCCGCTAAAATTTCCGGAGTAGCGCCCGATATACGCACCGCCGAAAAATACCGCGAGACCATAAATGGCAATCAGCCAAATCGAGAGCGGTTCGTGCCCGACGCGCGGTTCCCGTTTCTCGCGCTGGACGGCGGCGTGGACTTCCTGGACATCCGCGATCTCGCTGTAATCCATCCCCTGGCGAGGAGTTGGTTCAGGCGATGGTGTACTCTCGTTCATTTTGGTGGTTGCCCTCAGGGCGCAGGAGAAGGTGAAGCCGCGGGTGATGCGCCTGCTGCGGGAGCAGCTGCCCCGACTCCCTTCAACGCATGCGATTGATTAAGCGACATCAGGTAGGCGACGAGACATTTCGCATCGTAACTGGGAACGATCTCCCAACCTTCCGGTGCCGCATCAGAACCGGTGAGTTCAAGTGCGTTGTCAGAACGCTCTCCGGCGATGCGGCGTTTTTCATAAAGGAACCGATAAGCAGGCATGTTCGAATCGATGTTGATACTGCGCGGCGAAAAAAGATGCACGTGGTG
>QHOF01000566.1:0-3445 GCA_003219335.1 Verrucomicrobiota bacterium
CAGTCCCTTGGGGACCGCGGTTGCAAGTGCAATCGAATCGGCGAGAAGAATAAGTCACTACTCAGGCACGGCCCCAAATCCTCCCTTCATCTGACTAAAACAGGACACTACACACCCACCTGAAACTTCTCGTGGATGACGCTATTATGTAACTCACTGAATACAGCCGGTTTTTAGATATCGGCGATTCATCTGTTAACTGAAGGAACTGAGCTAAAACTGAAATCAGTTTATCTATGGCTTGACAGTTTAAGAAAATTTTACTATTAGATGAAGTGTTTAAGTGCTAACACTTCACAGTAAGGAGGCGGGACAGTGCGATATATTGTTGATGTCTCTGAGGGTAGAGCAGACACGATTAACCAGCTTGTCCACGAAGGCAGATATAAGTCTGTCGGCCAGTTCATCGCAACAGCGATCGAAAACCAAATGTATCTTGAAGCGTCTGATGAATCGATAAAGAGTGCGAGCTCAACGAGAAATGCAGATAGCTTGATTGAGAGCTATCATCGGGCACGGAAACGGAAACCGGATACCCGGAGACGACTACCGCATTAAATTTGAAGCTCCCGGACAATCAGACATTGCCTCCGACAATGTCCATGCCTTGCTTTGATGAATTGGTGGCTTCACTGTCTCCAAATGGTGAAAACGAAACGTGGCTCTGGGGCCAAATAAATAAAATACTTCCCGTCAAAGTCGGATTGCGGATTCTGTATCTATTATTGATTGACTCAGGAGAATCAATCGAACTTGAGCAGTTTAGAGGGAGGGCAGCTGATGTTGTCTTCGCCTTCGGAGAGATGATACGCGAGTACGAAGACAAGAAGGGCAAAAAAAGAGATGAAAGAATATCTGCTGGGCTTCCCGGCGGCGATGAGCCCTTCAAAAGCAAAAGTCGATACAAAAATCACTTCCTAGCCTATATGCGGAAAGACGGTAAGCTTGATGGAGCAATGTCACTCCTCAAGTTAGTAAATATGCATAAAGATACGAAAGCCAGGCTTTTAATCGGTATGACGGAAGCAGGCTCCGATTTTGCTCGCTTGGAAAATCCTCCCATTGATCTCAGTGACCTTGATCATAGCTTGTCTCAAAAAGAAGTAGAGTTTTATCTAAAACATATTCAAAAAAGCGTGCCGGGAGAATTTCAAGCGATTCGGTGGCTGTTAAAAACAATTTCCAGTGGAGTGACGGCAAGAGAAGAGATCAATAAGAAGCTGATGGGGGAGATGGGCAGCGCTTGGGGAGCCTCACACGCCGTAATAGATACCCAGAGGGCTGGACTAACGAGCCGAGCATCTGAACTCGGGTTGATTCGGGCATTTAAGAATGGTGTTGGACTTAGTGTTCGTTACGAAGTGACAACTGAGGGGAAAGCATTTCTAAGCTAAGTAGTCCTGGCGCTAAAAGGTCAAGAGCTGTATACCGGAGCCGCCAATAATCAACAAGGTTAGCGGTCAGCAACTCTGGAAAGCACTGGCACGCAAACTCACGACTGAAGGACGAGGATGTATGACATACCGGTGGCATTTCAATAAGGTACGACCAGGTGACATGATTAGGGAACCAATCCATGGGGAGTTTTTTTCAACTGAANNCGGGAAGCAATTCAGAACTCGCTAGATGCCGGTCAAAACGGCGAATCAGTCATGGTCAGGATTCTAGTGTCAGGGAAAGAGCAGGGGTTGCAACCTAATCGTGTAGCCCCGTACTTTGAGGGTCTCTGGGAGCATGTCATGGCGGAAGGGAACGGGCTGCGGGATGTCCCGGCTAATTCGGAGCCATGCTCTTACCTGGTCATCGAGGACTTTGGAACACTCGGTCTGCTGGGAGATACCTCTCAGTGGCAACCCACCTTAGAGATCAAGAACAACCATTTCTTCAACTTTTTCCGCGCGGAGGGACGTTCTGACAAAGGGGAAGATCAGAGAGGGAGATGGGGGTTGGGAAAGCGTGTATTCCAGCGCTCCAGCAATATCAGTACCTTCTTCGGTCTGACGGTCCGATCGGACGATAAGCACCGCCTTTTAATGGGGCAGACCGTACTCAAGTCGCACCACATTAATAACGAGTATTATTCCCCTGACGGATGGTTTGGCTCTCTACCTGAAGGAAGCGGGGACAACCTTGTCATGCCCGTCGAGGACAAAGCCCTGATTGAGACTTTTATCGTATTTTTGATCTCCAGCGGGGCGAAAACGATCCGGGCTTGTCAATCGTTGTTCCTTGGCACGATCAGGAGTTAACCGAACGCGGTCTACTCAAGGCGGTGCTCCGCGACTACTTCTGGCCAATTCTTCGAAACCGTCTGCAAGTCCTTGTGGAAACTCCCGGTATTAAGACCATCCTTGACGCTAAAACAGTGGACTCTGAACTAAATAAAATCGGCGAAGATGTGGAGAAGGATCTTCTTCCTCTGTTGGAATTAAGCCGCTGGGCACGGGATGCGGCGAAGAGCGAAATAGTTACTCTTAACATGCCCAACCCCTACCAGGCACTCCGATGGTCCACCGAACTTTTTCCCACCGAGGATCTCAAATCGATTCGGGAGCCGTACGAGAAGGGTGACCGAATCGCCCTTCGAGTCAATCTGACGGTCAGGGAGAAAGACAAGGAGCCTCGGCCATCCTTCTTCGATGTGTTTTTCCGCCGTGATAGCGCCGCACACGAGGGCCACCCAGTGTTTATTCGGGAAGGCATCATTATCCCGGATGTCCACTCCCCGAGAACGCGAGGAGTTCGTTCCCTTGTCATCGTCGAGGATAAACCCCTGGCAGCCCTTTTGGGGGACTCTGAGAATCCTGCTCATACCCAGTGGCAGAAGGACGGGGCCAACTTCAAGGGCAAGTACACCTTCGGCCCCTCATACCTGAGCTTTGTCGCAAGCAGTATCCACGAGATAGTCAATATCCTGTGTGAGGGCGCAAAGCAGGAGGATAGGGCGCTACTTGTGGACCTTTTTTCACTTCCAGCGCTACCAGAGGAGGAATCGGTCAAAACGAAAACAGAAAGGGATCAGCCGACGCCGGGCAGGCGACCTGAAGTCCCACCACTGCCACCACTGCTTCCACGTCCGCGGCCATTTGGTGTCTATAGAATCGCCGGGGGATTTGTTGTCAGGAAAGGGGATTACAGCCCAAATCTGCCCTGGTATCTGAGCATCGAAGTGGCCTATCATGTCAGACGGGGGAATCCTCTTCGTAAATACAACCCCGCCGATTTCGAAGTAAGTAAACCTCCGATAGCGGTTGAAGCTGTCGGTGCCACAGTTCTAGCAGCCGCCAGCAACCACTTACTTATCCAGATCGAGAATAATGACTTCAAACTCGCCGTTACAGGCTTCGACCAGCGGCGGGATCTTCGGGTCAATGTAGCCGTAAAGGAGGAACACCATGCCGGTAAGGACACTGAATTACACGAACCGCAGACGGCTGAGCCGTCA
>QHOF01000566.1:3460-4021 GCA_003219335.1 Verrucomicrobiota bacterium
ACGTACGAATCACGATCACAAATGATAACAGCGTGCCTACATTTGATGCTAGGTTCTACCTGGGCTCTTCCCGTCTGCCGCCGGATGCGCTTGTCCGTGTGGAAGCGTACCGTCAGACACAGTGGATGCGCTTTGATTTCGGCACCGTTGGCGTGCTCCGGCCACCATTAGACAGGAGGTTGACCGAGTTCGATTCGGTCGAAGGCGTCCTGTTCCGGGTAAAGGTTATCGCCTCTTCGGAACCTCGCGGTCTCCTGATTGCCGAAGCTGATCAGATTCGCCCTCGCCAAGCCAAAGACGAGGAGGACCAGCGCGTCCCTCTTCTTCCTGTTGTTCCAAACCGAGAGTTAGGCGACGAGATATTCCGCGTGGAATTCGATTCCAACCAGACTCTACTGAAAGTAAATGACTCCCTTGGCGACTGGCGAGCGCTGGCACGCGATCCTTTTTTTATCGCGCTTGTCTACCCTGCAGCATTGCGCTTAATCCTCATCCAAATCCTTTTGATAGAAAAGCACCACGACACCGAGGATATGGACGACTGGAAGTCCCGTTGGTTGC
>QHOF01000166.1:0-5401 GCA_003219335.1 Verrucomicrobiota bacterium
ATTTCTGGTGCGGCACTCGTCATCGCTCGGATGGCTGGCTTTGGATTGTTATCATTAGGTGTCGCTTGTTGGCCGCGCGTTGAAGCAACCATCGCGCGCGTCCGGGCGATGCTTATCTACAATTTGGTGGCGACTGCTTACCTCGGATACCTACGCTTTGGCAGTGAATCAGTCGGAAAACTTTTATTCCCCGCCCTTGCAGTTCACGCCGTGCTGGCAATTCTTTTCGTTGGAGTCTGGCTCAAAGATCACTCTAATGGAGCGAGCAAACGATCATGGACGTGATTCGCAGAATTCTGAGTATCACGATTGCCATAATTGCAACGGCATTGAAGCAAACAGATAAATTGAAACTCAAACTCCTGATCAAGCCCGCCAGCAGCCATCGTGGTGAACGGCTCCGCGCCCATCAAACTCGTTGCCTTTTATTGCTGTGCGTCAGCCGCCGGGCAAGTAGGTTAGCGACGTACGACGAAGGTCCAATAGCACTGGACGCGGTTCCATGATATCCTAACTTCACGCTCGCGGAGCATGCTCTCGGGCCTTATGCTCTGAGGCAATTTGAAAAAAACACTTCAAATTCTCTGCGTGGTAATCCATTAAATTCCCCAAGACCCCACAATCGATATGAAAATAAAAACTCCGCTCCCGAAACTCATCATCGCGGCGGTGTGCGTCGCCGCCATCCTCCATCCAGGCAGCATGTTCGCACAGGCGCCGCCAGGACAGCCGGCCCCCGCGGCGGCCGCCGGGCCGATGCTCTCACCTGATCAATTGGAGCAATTGGTTGGTCGTGTGGCGCTTTATCCCGACGACTTGTTAGGCTTGGTGCTGCCCGCGGCCACCACGCCGCTCGACATCGTGAAAGGTCAGCAATTTCTCGCAAAGCACAAGACGAATAAGAGCCTCAAGCCGGATCCATCGATCTCACAGCCGGTCATGAGTCTTTTGACCTATCCGGATGTGGTCGACCTCATGGCCAATGACCTCGATTGGACCGAGGCGCTCGGAAACGCGGTGCTCGCGCAGCAGGCAGATGTGCTCCAGGCGATCCAGGTTTTCCGCCGCAAGGCGGAAGCTGCTGGAAATCTGAAAACCGACGACAAACAGGTGGTAGTGACGCAGCAGGAGGTCATCAAGATCGTCCCGGCGAAGCCCGAGGTAATCTACGTGCCGCAATACCAGCCTTCGACTGTGGTCGTGCAGCAAGCGGCACCGGCCGTTACATATTATCCTACAGCATATCCCAGCTATTATTATCCCGGCGCGACCGCGGCAGCCGCAACGGCTGGTTTCGTGGCTGGTGCCGCGACTGCCTACGGGCTGAACTGGGGTGCGGGTTCGGTCTACTACGGCGCGAATTACGCCAACCAGTCCTATTACAATCAGCAGCAAAGGCAGAATTACGCGAATAATGCGCAGCAAAACCGGGAGAACTATTCTCAACAAAACCAACAGCAGCGCCAAAATACTATTTCGCAAAACCAGAGTTCGCGGCAGCAGACAAGCACAACCAACCAGGCGCAACGGCAGGACTCCAGGAGCAACACACAGTCGCAGGCGTCGGCTAATCAGTCGCAACGCCAGAGCAGCGCGCAGCAACGCCAGGGTGGGCGACAGGGTGGCGGCGGTTCGCCGGAGGGTGCGCAAAGCTTCCGGGGCGGAGGACAGCGGTCCGCTTCGTCCGGGCAGTTTGGCGGAGAAAGGTTTGGTGGCGGCCGGGAAGGTGGCGGCGCATTTGGCGGCGCTTCCTCGGGTGCCCGATCGCAAAGCTTCAGCCGCCGGGGCGGAGAAAGCATGTCGAGCATGAGAGGCGGCCGAGGCGGAGGCGGACGCCGGCGATAAATCAGGAACTCAACGCTCTATAATATTGGATATAACTATGAAAACTTTTCTCACTTCTCTTATCGTGGCGGTCGCCTGTCTGCAATCCGCAATTAGCGCGGAGGAAAAAGGCGTGCCAACGCAGCGCGCCTTCGAGACGCCGGAAGCCGCGGCCGATGCCGTTGTCACCGCTCTCAAGACCGGTGAGAACGCGCCTCTCATCGAAATCTTCGGCACGAAACACAAGGACCTGATCGGCACGGTCGATGCCGCGCGCGATCGCGAACTGCGCGCGCGTGTCGCCAAGATGGCGGACGATCACCGGCACTTCATCACAAATGACGACGGCTCGGTTACAATCGTTGTCGGCTTCCAAGCGTGGCCTTTCCCCATTCCACTGGTCAAGACGGGCGCCGGCTGGCAATTCAACACCGATGCCGGGATTGAAGAACTGCTGAAGCGGCGCATTGGTGAAAACGAGCTCAGCGCTATCGCCACCCTCCGCGCCTACGTGGATGCACAGCGGCAATACGCTGCCGAACCGCGCGATGGCACGGAAGTCCGGCAGTTCGCGCAAAAGGTCCAGAGCTCGCCGGGCAAGAAAGACGGCCTTTACTGGCCGGCTGATGCTGCCAAGGGCGAAAAACCCAGCCCCGCGGGGCCTGAAATCAAGGACGCGAAGACACCGTATGCCGGTTATTACTTCAAAATCCTCACCGCCCAGGGCGCCGCGGCCCCGGCCGGCAAATATAGTTACGTCATCAATGGCCGACTCATTGGCGGCTTCGCCATGATCGCCTGGCCCGCTGACTACGGGAAGACGGGTGTGATGACGCTCCTTGTGAATCATTATGGCGACGTCTATCAAAAAGATCTCGGGCCTAAAACCGCCACGCTTGCCGCCGGGATCCACGAATACAATCCCGACGAGAGTTGGACCAAGGTTACCGATTAGTAGCCGGTTCCGCTGCTGTCCTGCGTGAAGCGGTAGGATCGTTCATTGTGAATGCGATCGCAAGCTGCGCTTGGATTGCATCCTCTTTCGCAGTCACAATCCCAGCTGGCACTACTCTGGTTGTGCGGAGACCCGCTGCCACACGGAACGTTGCAACGTCTGGCCCGTTCGGGGATGGCCTTTTCCATCTGCTCAGCTTTCCTGCGCGCCTATAAACGCCCGCAGGCTTCATGACAAGAAGCACAACCGCGCGGTAGGCCTAAAGTCCTACAGGCACCGTGTCCACAGCGTGCCATGATTAAACCGATCCAACTCCACCGTGAAGTTGGTCGACACTTCATTGAAATGAACATACAAACAGATATATGAATATTACATCAAAATGGAAATACGCGCCGTGCTTGACGCTCGCCACCGTTGCGTTACTCAGCACTCACACAGCGTCCGCCGACGATTTGACTAGTGACTCCCGTCGCGCTCTGCAGCAGCTCGTAGCGCAAAATCCGGCGGCAGCCAAAGTTAAATCGAAAGCAGTGGCCATTCTTGTTTTTCCGGATGTAGTCAAGGCCGGCTTCATCCTTGGTGCGCAAGGGGGCAAAGGAATACTTTTCGTGCACGGACAACCCAGGGGTCGCTACCGGGCCGTAGCCGCCTCTTATGGCTTGCAAGCCGGCATTCAAAAGTACGGTTACGCCCTCTTTTTCATGAACCAAAAGGCGCTGGACTGGGTAACAACACGCGCGGCTGGGAGATTGGCACCGGCCCGAGCGTCGTCATCGTGGACAAAGGGATGGCCCGCAGCTTCACCACCAATACTCTGCATAGCGGTATCTATGCCTTCACCTTCGATCAGCAAGGTCTGATGGCCGGCCTTGGCCTCCAAGGCTCCAAGATCACGAGGATCGACTAATGACCATTTGATTTCCTCGGCTTTGTCGAAGATTGAGCGTCCCGCAAAAAAGGATGCCAAGCTCGCGCCACTCGCCGCCGGTATGCACCGACAACGGTCTCGACGAAAGCGAAGGCCAAAGGCTGGACCGTTGTCACCATGAGGGACGATTGGAAGCGTATCTTTGCTTTTGAGCAATGAACGGCGCATCGTTTAGCACTAGAGCAAGGGCGCGAGATATGAATGGCAGGGATCAGAAGACATCTGGCCTGAAAGAGAAGATTCTCCGCGAAGTGAAGGAGTTGCTGGCGATCTTCCTTTACTTGGCCCTGTTCTTCTGCGCCTTCACCATGTATCGGCAGCTCGTGATGAAGGAGGTGGGGTTCAGCTATTTCCATTACGGGTTTGCCCTAGTCAAGGCGCTCGTTTTGGCGAAGGTGATTCTGCTGGGTCAACATGTGCGATTTGCCAGGGTATTTGATGACCGGCCCTTGATTGTTCCAACCCTGTACAAGGTCGCGTTGTTCAGCCTTTTTGCGTTGGCCTTTGAAATTCTCGAACATGTCATTCGCGGCCTTCTTCATGGGAAGGACCCTCTGGGCGCCTTGCAGGAAATCATGAACGTAGGCCGGGATGAACTGCTCGCTCGGATCCTGGTGATGCTGGTCGCGTTCGCCCCCTTTTTCGCTTTCAGCGAGACGACGCGCGTGCTGGGTGAAGGCAGATTGCGTGAGTTGTTTCTCCACAATTGGTCAGTGAAGGAATCCGGTAAATGAGTGGCGGAGACAAACACTTCGTACAGCCCCCAAATAGCCGAAGCGAACCAAGACGGGCATGAAAGACGATTGGAAACAAATCCTCCCAACGAAACCGTGAGCATTCGCATAGTCATCCTCGCGGCCTGCCTCACGGTTCAATCGATCAGGCTAATCGATGCCGCGGATCCCGCTTCCAATGTGGTGAAGGAGGCCTCACTCTTCGCGCCAACGATTCCGAACAAGAAGCCCGCGCCCGGACCCGCACCGGAGGGCATGGTCTGGATTCCCGGCGGCGAATTTTCCATGGGCGCTGCCATGAACGGTGAGGGTAGCCAGGAAATGCCGATGGCGTCGAACGACGCTGGTCCGGTACACCGTGTTTACGTTGACGGCTTCTGGATGGATGCAACGCCGGTAACGAACGAGCAGTTCGAGAAATTTCTTAAGGCGACGGGTTACGTCACGATTGCTGAACGCACGCCAACAAAAGAGGAATTCCCGACTGCGCCCGAGGAGAATCTCGTAGCGGGATCAGTCGTCTTCGCGCCGACGGAGCACGAAGTTCCGCTCAACGATCATTATCAATGGTGGAGTTACGTGAAGGGCGCAAACTGGCGTCACCCGCTTGGTCCGCAAAGCGACATCAAAGGCAAGGAGAATTATCCGGTGGTGCAGATCGCTTACCCTGACGCGGAAGCTTACGCGAAATGGGCTGGCAAACGTTTGCCGACGGAGGCGGAGTTTGAATTTGCCGCGCGCGGCGGTTTATCAGGAAAAACATACGTGTGGGGCAATGAATTTCGTCCCGGGGGGAAATGGATGGCCAACACCTGGCAGGGAAAGTTCCCGGTGAAAGATGCGGGCGAAGACGGTTACGCTGGCATAGCGCCCGTGAAATCGTTTCCGCCGAACGGTTACGGTCTTTACGACATGGCAGGCAACGTCTGGGAATGGTGCAGCGATTGGTATCGCCCT
>QHOF01000166.1:5475-5961 GCA_003219335.1 Verrucomicrobiota bacterium
TCCGCAAGGCCCTGATTCGCCATTCGACCCGGCCGAGCCTAACGAGAAGAAACGCGTCCATCGCGGCGGCTCGTTTCTTTGCAACGAGCAATATTGTTCGCGCTACATCGTCGGCACGCGCGGCAAAGGCGAGGTCAACACCGGCACCAATCATCTCGGCTTTCGCTGTGTGAAATCGCCGGTCTGGATCGTCGCGCCGAGCTCCGATCGTGCTGTTGCCAAAATCTCGCGTTCTCCTACGGGGTGTATCCCGTAGATCTCGCGGAGCAACCTGACGACTGGCGCGAATGGACGTCGCGCTGGGTCCGCGAGAACGGAATCGCCGCCGAACGCGTGATGCTCGTCGCCGGCCCATCGCCGCGAAATCCCAAAGCAAATTACCGCATCGACCTCATGCGGCTCGACGCAGAGAGCATGTTGCAATAGCACGATGAAGATCACTCGCATTGGCGCCGCTGGAGGCGAAGTCTTGCTTGCTGGTCAAGG
>QHOF01000167.1:0-3040 GCA_003219335.1 Verrucomicrobiota bacterium
CTGATTTTGCAATGGCAGCGTATTTCAAAGCCGATTTGAGCATGCGCAGAACGCCAAGCTTCGTGGTGTCCCTGGCGCGCATGGCCTCTTTCAAATCGGAATCCAAACGCTCCTGCAATTTCATGTGTGCAAAACTACGGCAGCGCCATGCAATTGTCGATTGCGCAGCAGCCCCAATCGGGCCGGCGACTGGCTCGCGCCTAACGAATAGTCGCCAGACCAGCTTCTACCTCATCGCGGTCAGCCTCTGCAATCGGCTGGGACGCGGCCGGCGCGATTTCCAGCCAGCCCGCTTCATCAAAAAACCATGAGCGCCGTTCCAGCTTAATAAAAATGGCGCGCGCAGACGAAAAGATGGAGCTTGGAATGGTGAGCTCGGCTGCGAAAGCGTTGCCGCAGTATTGCGCCCCGGCGACGTATGCCAGCGAGGCCGAGTCCAGCATTTCAACGCGTGAAGATCGGGCGGGCACGCGCATCCTCACACAACGCAACGCGCCGGCGTCACCACGTCCCAAGGCAAAAAGTGTCGGTTCGGAGAGACGCATGGCTTTGGGCGAGAACCGCACCTCCACCCGAAGCGAACGAGCCAGCCTGGAGACTGAAACGATTGAGCCCTCGCCGATGGTTTTATCGCATGCGCAAAGCTTGATCAGGCGCTCCCGCCGGCCAGCGTATCCGAGAAACCGTTTCCTCGATAATTTGAGCTGCGTTTTGTGGCAGTGAATTGCCCGAAGCTTGGTCGCTGCTTCGACGCGGGATTGGCAGATCGTCTCTGCGCGATCAAAGAACGCGGAGCTCTTGCCGTGAACAACATAACTCCAAACAGCCATCTGTCCGGTTGCCACCAGTTCCAAGAAAGATTCGCTCAAGACAAGCCGAAGCATTACCGCAAGCGCGCTATGGTCGGGATGCGCATCAGAAATCGACGGCACCAGAAGCTCTGTCGGGTTCCAATCAGCGATGATTGCTGCAAAGCGCTCGAGCGCAGACTGAGCATCGCACATTAATATGGCGGTCAATTTTTGATCGGGTAAGGCAAGAAAACGCGCGGCCGAACCGTTCACGCCCAAGACACGCAACGCCGCCAGCGCCTCTGTGCGTCGTAACCTGCCCCAACGCCTGCGGTCGGCTGCGTTCAGGCGCCACTTGCGCTCGAGCAGGCGTTGCGGCCAGGGATTATCGTCACCGTCCGTAACATAGACGACACGAACCGCTGCGCCGGCTCGAACTGCTCGTTGCAGAAGAATGCTGCATGCAAGCGATTCATCGTCGGGATGCGGCGCGAACAGCAGCAGACGAGAACGCGAGGTAAAGGCTGGAACCGCCACGGCTCAGTCTTGTAGCAGAAGTGCAGCAGAACGCAATGGCGGAACGCCTATCGTTTTGGCCGCGGTTGGGAAAATTTCGTAGGCGCAAAATTCCTGTCCACCGCCTGGGCCCAGAGAAAAGCGAGTTGTGTTCGCGATGACGTTTGCACGAAAGTGTGTCCGCCCGGGGCGAGAAACCGCGCACCATCATATGGCCTCCCGTCCAACATTCCTTCTACCGGCCCATCGGGGGCGACAATCTCATAAGAGGCCGGGATCACCACTTCAAAGTCCATCCGTCTGCTGTCGGCTGCAGACGGTTTCAAAAACCTGCCAGCTACCTCCAAATCATTGCCGACGGGAATATAATTTTCCCAGATAAATTGCTCCGTCCTGCGAGGCATTCGCCCCATCATGACCGCGACACACGTGTGAGTCTCAAGAGCTCGCTCGACAGCATCGTCAGCTAGAAGACCTCGGTTGAGACGCTCCAACGTGATCGATTCCATCACTGACCAAAAACAGCGCTGTCGAAAGATGGTTTCGCCTTTGCAATCGAGAACGTAATCGCCGGGGTCGGTCAATTTCAAAACACTGCGGAGCAAGTTCGTCTCGACTTGCGGGCTGTTGATCCAAAATCGAGGCGTGGCAAGCACCAGAAAAAAATCCGCCAGAGCGACAAAGGCCGGCAAAGGAACTCGGCGCAGATAATTGCTGGGCCGCAGGTCGGACCTCACTAGGTGAGAAGAAAAAGCAAGCAAGATTCCGCTAATAAATACGAATGCGAGAGGATAGAACGGAAGGTAATCCTGCCGCATCAGAAGCTCCCAGAAGCTGCGCAGATCTAGCACATAAAAACCGCAGATGAGAAAGATGAAAGCGCGCCGGAACGCCACTGCCGCCTCGGGAGTGGCGCGAACGATTAGTCGCGCAGCATAAATCGCAAATGGGAAGACCACTGGAAAAACGATGATCCACCAGGCTGAATGATATTTGGCATCGACATTCGGCAGAATGTTGTGGTCAAAATTGCAATAACGAAAATCGCGCCACAGACCAGCGAGCGCGAACGCCGCGGCGATGATGCCTGGAACGAGGGTGACCGCAGCCAGGAATGCCGCGGCGCAACACGCCAAATGCGACCGTGATTGGCCAAGCTGTTTTCTCCCCACCAGGAAGAGCGCAATAGTTGCACTGACTAAAAGCGCGAGGAGCAACAGAATCGACTTCATCGAGATGCCGAAACAAAACCCGAGCAAAAGCCCTCCGACCAACGCGCGACGCACTGTCAGCGCCTCGCTGATCAGCGTTGTAACACAGAGAAGCCACAGCGGCGCCCACAGGTTATCAGTCCGAAATTCGAGCGAAGTAAAATGATACAGGGCGTAGAGGCCGACCAGGATCACCGCCCAGACCACCGCCCAAATCCCGGCGCGTCGAGAAAAAAGTAATTCCCCGATTCGATAAGTGCACCAGGCTCCGACAAAGTACATCGGTAACAGGACAAAGCGCATCCAGTAAAGAATGGTTGCCCGGTCGCCAATCAGCGCAAAAATCGGTGCGAACATTATCTGGAAGAGGGGCATATGATTATCGAACACATCGCGGTATTGAACGAAGCCGCGGGCCCACGCCCAGATGACATGCATATGCTGTGACTCATCACTGTCGAATTTGAACCGCGTGATACTAACGAGCTTGAACACAACCATGAGCAGGAAAAGACTCACGGC
>QHOF01000167.1:3186-8403 GCA_003219335.1 Verrucomicrobiota bacterium
TCCGTGCACTTCCGAATCGACTCGGCGTCGCTGACTGAAATCACGCCAACGTTTTTCCGCGTGCGCCGCAACAGACCCGCCAGCACCCCGCCCGGTCCCAGTTCGACAAAAACATCGCAGCCCAATTCGACCAGCCGCTCCATGCAATCGACCCAGCGCACCGTGCCGGTGACCTGGTCCTGTAATGTCCGGCAAATTTCAATCGGCGTTCTGACCTCCGCCCCGGTCACGTTGCTGATTACAGGAAACCGCGGCGGTTGCACCGGAACGTGCTGGAGCGCAGCGCCAAGTTTTTCATATGCGCTTTCCATCAAGCGCGAATGATATGCGCCCGCCACATTCAGCATGGTTGCGCGGCGAACTCCGTACTCACGGGCAACACCGACCGCTGCTTCCACTTTCGCGCGCTCGCCCGAAATGACGATCTGCCCGGGAGCGTTAATGTTCGCAACATCGACCTCCTCATCGGCAGCCAGCCGGCGCACATCGTTTTCTGCGCCACCGATCATTGCTGCCATCGCGCCCGAAGTCGCAGCGCAGGCTTCGTCCATGAATTCACCGCGCCTCTCCACGAGTTTGATCCCCGTCGCAAAATCGAATGTGCCCGCCGCGGTGTGTGCGGTCCATTCGCCTAACGATAAGCCGGCCGCGCCGCCGATGTGAAAATTGCCAGCGAGCTCGCGCAAGACCGACAAACACGCCAGCCCGTGAACGAAAAGCGCAGGCTGACAATTGCTCGTCCTAGTCAATGCATCGAGCGGACCTCTCCAAGCAATTTCGCTCAAGTTTCGCCCGAGAACGTCATCGGCTTTCTGAAACAATTCGGCTGCCGTGGGAAACTGTGCCGCCAGGTCGTGTCCCATCCCGACGGTTTGTGCGCCCTGGCCAGCGAAAAGTACTGCGATTTTCTTCATGCAGCTCTCACCATCGTTGTCCGGTACGCCCGATTCAATACCAAATGGTAGGGACGGATCGCCGAGCCGTCCGTTGAACGTTGCGGCGCGCCCGGCGGTCGCGCCCTACCAAGAAAGGCGCTTACTGAATTCGCTTGCGCGCAGTGATTCACTCGGCAGCGTAAATTAACCCTGCAATTCCATGCCATTTACGACGCGCGAAATTGAATCACCCGATCCAGTGACGCGAGTGGCCGCGGCGGACGCGGCGGTCCGGCACCCCGAGGACGACATCGGCGAGAAAATGGTGCTGAACATGGGCCCGTCGCATCCGGCCACGCACGGCGTTTTGCGGCTGGTGCTAGAGCTCGACGGCGAGATCATCACCAAGGCCACGCCGGACATCGGGTTTCTGCATCGCGGCGACGAGAAAATCGCCGAGAACATGCAGTACAACCAGTTCGTGCCGTACACCGATCGGCTCGATTATCTCGCGCCGCTCTCAAATAACGTGGCCTACGCGCTGGCGGTGGAAAAACTCATAGGCTGGGACATTCCGCCGCGCGGAAAAGCCATTCGCACCATTTGCTGCGAAACTTCGCGCATATCTTCGCACCTGCTCGGGCTCGGCGCGATGGCGCTCGATCTCGGCGCCATGACGGTTTTCCTTTATACCTTCACTGAGCGCGAAAAACTATATAACCTTTTCGAGCTGCTCACCGGCGCGCGGTTCACTACCTCCTACACGCGCGTGGGCGGGCAAATCCGCGATTTGCCTGAGCAATTCATCCCGCAGCTGAAAAAATTCCTCGACGATTTCGAGCCGAGCTTGAACGAATGTGACAGGTTGCTGACGCGCAATAAAATTTTCGTGGATCGCACCAGGGACGTTGGCGTCATCTCGAAGGAGCGCGCGATTGCTTATGCCGTTTCCGGCCCGAACCTGCGGGGGAGTGGAATCGAACATGATTTGCGGCGCAAACATCCTTATCTCGATTACGGCCAGTACGATTTCGATGTGGTGATCGGCAGCGCAGGCGATTGTTACGATCGTTATCTGGTGCGGATCGAGGAAATGCGGCAGAGCGTGTGGATCTTGCGCCAAGTGATCGAGAAGCTGCCGAGTGGCCCAATTAATGTTTCGGATTGGAAGAACATGACCCCACCGAAATCGCAGGTGATGACGAAAATGGAAGAGTTAATTCATCATTTCATCGTCGTGACCGAGGGAATCGACGCGCCGCCTGGCGAAGTTTATTTCGCGGCGGAAAATCCTAAGGGCGAGCTTGGCTTTTACATCAACAGCAGAGGAGGCGGCGTGCCGTATCGGTTGAAAATTCGTGCGCCATCGTTTGTGAACCTCAGCATCCTTCCCGAGCTTCTGCCTGGTTGTATGGTAAGCGACGTGCCTGCGGTGCTGGGCAGTCTGGACTTCGTCATGGGCGAGTGCGATAGGTAACCGGACAATGACGAATGACGAATGACGAATGACAAATGACGAACAACTGAGAAGCATGAGAACATGCGCGAAAAACCAAGTTAGCTGCTCGTCATTCGAGCTTCGTCATTCTTCCGGCATTCGTCTGCCTCGCCGTAGCCGAACGAAGGCGGATCATTGGTCATTCGTCATTTCTTCGGCGGCACGCCTCGCACTTGTGCTTTTGGTCATGCTTTCCGTCTCTTGCAGCGGGAAGCGCATCACAAAGGCGAACGTCGATCAGGTGGCCGAGGGCATGTCGAAAAAACAGGTGGAATCGATTCTGGGCCCGCCCACTTCGCTTAAAACCGATGATTTCGTGATCATGAAAAAGACGACCTACGTTTATCAGCAGGGTAAAGACACGGTCACGATTGTTTTCAAGGACGACAAAGTGCAGTCGAAAGACAGCACGTTGACTGACTAAATGCTGTAGCAGTGCGCTGTCCTCAGCGCATTGGTTTGCCGCGCCACCATCCCGTCGGGTGAATCCGCTGAGGACAGCGGCCGCTGCAGCAAGGTGCATTTGCCGGTCGTAGCTTCGCCGCATTAGTATGTGCTATGCCGGATTCGACGAACATCTCTGTTCCCGCCGAGCTCGAGCGGAAAATGGACGAAGCGATCGGGCACTATCCGAGGGAACACCGGCGCAGCGCGGCGATACCGCTGTTGCATCTGTGGCAGGAACGTTTTGGATTCATCAGCGATGAAGCGGTTCTCTGGATCGCGGACAAGCTTGGTTTGCAACCGATCAATATCCTCGAACTAGTCACGTTTTATCCGATGTTTCGACAGGAGTCGGCAGGCAAAACACACATTCGCGTCTGTCGCACGCTGAGTTGCGCGATGGCGGGCAGCTTCCAGCTAATGGAGAATTTGTGCGCGAGGCTGGGAATCCAACAGCCATCTGACGGTGACGGAATGCATAATCCCATTTCCGTCAGTGCCGACGGAAATTACAGCGTCGAGTTTGTCGAATGCCTCGCAAGCTGCCACACCGCGCCGGTGTGCATGATTGGCGAACGACTACACGAAAAGGTCGATCCAAATTCTGCGGCCGACCTTCTCAAGGAAGGGCGGTCTCCAGACCGCCCACACGAGGCCGGCGGACTAGAGACCGCCGCTCCTTGGTGGCCGCCTCACCTTCTCGAATACCGCTTGATTTACAAAAACATCGGGCGCCCGGGCTGGACGACGGACATCGATTGTTACCTGCGCGATGGCGGTTACGAACAATTGAAGCAAGCGCTGACCTTGTCGCGCAGCGAGATCGTCAACAAAGTCAAGAACTCCGGCCTGCGCGGCCGCGGCGGTGCCGGTTTTTCCTGTGGTCTGAAATGGAGCTTCATCAAGTCGGACGAAAAACGGCCAGTCTATCTGATTTGCAACGCCGATGAATCCGAGCCAGGCACGTTCAAGGACCGCTACATCATCCACGAAGATCCGCATCAATTGCTGGAAGGAATTTTGATCTCTTGTTACGCGCTCAATGCCCGCACGGCCTACATCTACATACGCGGCGAATTCCCGGAGGGCGCGAAAATTCTCGAACGCGCCATCGACGAAGCGCGCGCCCACAATTTTCTTGGAAAAAACATCCTCGGCTCCGGATTCGACGCCGAGATTTACATTCATCGCGGCGCGGGCGCTTACATTTGCGGAGAAGAAACCGGGTTGATCGAATCACTGGAGGGCAAGCGCGGTTATCCGCGAATCAAGCCGCCGTATTTTCCGGCAGTGCTCGGTCTTTACATGTGCCCGACCATCGTTAACAACGTCGAAACGCTCTGTCACGTGAAACACATCATCGCCATGGGCGGCGCAGACTACGCGAAGCTTGGCCGGCCTAACAACACCGGCACGCGCATTTTCTGCGTAAGCGGTGACGTGCAACGGCCGGGCTACTTCGAGATCGAAGTCGGCGCGGTGACGATGGGCCGGTTGATTTACGAAATGGCCGGCGGCTTAAGTCCGGGACGGAAATTAAAGGCGGTCATTCCCGGCGGGAGTTCCGCGAAAGTTTTGCGCGCCGATGAACGATTCAAGATCAAGGAGAAGCAACCGGATGGGTCGATGGTCGAACGGGAAATGTCGATCGATGAGATCCCGATGGATTTCGATTCGCTGACGGCGGCTGGTTCCATGGCCGGGTCCGGCGGCGTGATCGTGCTGGACGATTCCCGCGACATGGTCTGGGTGCTCAATAACATCAACGAGTTTTACGCACACGAAAGCTGCGGCCAATGCACCCCTTGCCGGGAAGGCTCGCTTTGGATGAAAAAAATCACCGACCGCATGTTGCGCGGCGGCGGCGTGGTGGAAGATCCGAAAACACTCAAAACCGTCGGCGACAACATTGCCGGACGCACCATTTGCGCTTTCGGCGAAGCTTGCGCGTGGCCCACGCAGAGTTTCGTCGAAAAATTTCCGGAAGAATTTGCCGCGCGCGCGCGGAAACCGGTTCCCCCACCCCTTCCTCCGGAATACACGCCGGAAGAACTAATCGAAGAGGAATTGATTCCCACTCTTCCCATGGCACACGATCCCGGGTGGGAAAAAGCGGGCGCGAAAGGAACGATATAAAGTCTCTTGCTCTTACTCATGCTCATGCTCCTGCTCTAATTTAGAAAATGAACGCGTATTTTGATCACGAAAAGCTGAATGATTATCGCCGTGCCCACAGGTTCGAACGGGTAGCGCACGCGCCTCGCGTGCTGGTTTCGGCGACTCGCCGAAATAATCTTTCTCCATCGCGCACGATCCTCCAGGAAATGGCGAGCATAGAGAAAATCCGTGATCGCGAGGACGCGATCACCAGCACGCGAGACGCGTGCGCTACCCATAATA
>QHOF01000168.1 GCA_003219335.1 Verrucomicrobiota bacterium
GGAAATTCTCCTCCCGGCACGGGTCTGTGGCGGCCATCACGTCGCAGGTGTCAGCGGCGAGATAAAGGAATGGGTGTTGAAAAATCTTGCGCGAGTGCTCGCGCTTGCAGAACTGCGCCACCGCGTCATGTACGTTCTGATTGGCTTCATGCTTCAACTCAAGGTCCACGATAGGCAGGCCGTTAAGGAAGAATACGAAATCAATCTCCTTGTTCGTTTCCCCGAAATAGAAATGCGGGCGGAAGGTAATGCGATTCTCGGCGTATTTCTCGGCGGCGGCACTGGCAGCGGAACGCGGCTTGGGATAGAAGAGGCGGAACTCCAGTCCGCGCACCTTGAGACCGTGGCGCAACAACATCCAAAGCGGCGTGTGCTCCAGTTCTTTGCGCAGCGCCTTGAACACTTCGTCCCGCGCGTCCGTGCCGTAATCGTCTTCCAGTTTCTGGAGCGTGTCGGCCTGGGTAGCTTTGAGGAAGGCCCAGAGGTGATCTTCAGCGATGAAATGCTCGGTGTCCGTGATGTCGGTCTGTTCGAGCACGCCATACCTGTGCTCGCGGACAAGATAGTCCGCAATGTGCGTTTGGAAGGTTATTTCGGGTTTTCGTCTACGTGCCATGTTGATTTGGCCACGTTTCCAATTGTTCCAGCCATGCCCTGAAATGCGGGCACTCGCTGCGAATGGTATCGAGTCCCATTTTTATGGCAGCAAGAGTGCCCAGGAGAGGCTTTTCGTAACCAGCGACCAGTTCCTCGACGCGCTTCGACGGAGCGGTCACGGGACAATCGTTTATTTCCTCAGGCGTGGCGAACCGCTGACGAATATCCTGGAATTGTTGTGCAAGTTGCGGCCGAGCGATTGCTTCGGCGAACGCTTGACAATTGCTGAATAGCAATCCCTCAAACTCGTGCATGACGACGAAAGGTAGAAAACGACGGGCCTCAAATTCGCCACCGAGGTCCTTAGCTACGTCAGCGAGCAGCGCATCCTCAACACATGGGGACTTCTCCGCAAATGGCAGTGTCCCCGCCTCGGCTCGTCCTGGCCAAGCCCTGTCTCCCCTCTGCGGCAACCCGTAATAGTCCACCATCGTTGTCGCCAAGCAGTTGGTATCTTCTTTAAGGTGATTGAGTATATCTTTCTTGACTGTATTCCACGCTCGAATGCCGCCTCGATTTTCCCGCAACCGGGCGTTCCCAATTATCCGGGCGCTGACGATCTCATACCCGTAGTTGTACAGGTGATCCGCAAGAAGATCGTTTACAAACGTCTCTTCTGTTTCACCCTCGACATGGATCAGCAACCGCGACATAGTTCATTCCTTGGCAGGTCGCCCGCCGATCTCGTTTTTCTCCCACAACTGACCGAGACTATAGTCTTCCAGCCAAGTGGACAGCTTCGAGGATTCGAGTCGTGTCAGATGTGTGCTTCCTTCGACCCGATTTGCCACCAAGACATCTTCCGGTCGGAAGTGGTCAAGTAGGAGCGGCGACTGTGTGCCAACAATCACCTGCGTCTTGGTAGAGGCCTGCTTGATGAGCGAAGCGAGCATTGTGATTGCGTAGGGATGCAATCCCAACTCTGGTTCATCGACTAAGATTACGGACGGTCGATATTTTTCCGGTTGAAGTAGCAAAGTAGCCAAGGCGATGAACCGTAAACTTCCATCGGAAAACGCATTTGCATCGAAGTATGCGTCCGAGCTCTTATGCCGCCATTCCAGAATGATGCTGTCCGGCTTTAGCCGCGCCGGCTCCAACTGGAAATCGTCGAAGAACGGCGCGACTCGTTGAACCGTGCCGCGAATAAGGCCGTAGGCTTCCGGGTGCTTTTCACGCAGAAAGTAGAGGAAAGCCGCCAGATTCGACCCGTCAGGCTTTAGGAAGCGGTTATCGTTAAGCGATGCCGTCTTCTTCATGGGCGAACCGTCACTCGTGTCATGGAAGTGATACAATCGCCAACTTTGAAGATGACTGCGGACATAGCTGGCGATCCCCGTGTGGTTCGGGTCGCTTATTCCTGCCTCAGGACCGCGAGGCATTAGCCTCTCGGGGAGTGGATTGGAATATTGTTTGTTCCAAAACAATACGGTCTCACTCGCCGGGTAGAGCTGATCGCCGGGCGCCGGTTTGAGATGGATCTTGTATTGATTGACCCCGTTCTTAAATGAGATATGAAGCTCGATGGTTCCGGTCGTTTTCGAGCCGAAGTGTAAAACCTTTTCGGCACCACCCGCTTTCGTAACGTATTCCTGTAAATGGCCCTTCTGGATGGCGTTCAGAAACGCGAATACGCCAATGAAGTTGGACTTACCGGACCCGTTCGGACCTATAACCACGTTGATGGGACTCAGTCGCAGCTCTTCGATAGCCTCAAAGCTCTTGTGACGGTGATATAATCGAGTTCGGAAGACGGCATACAGGATTTTTACCCTTTCCGGCAGGGGTTGTCGAACCTGCGTTGCCCTGCCGCTCGTTGCGCATCCGACTCCGTGATGCGCCGCTGGCCGGTGACACACTCGTGAATCAGAGACTTGCGGTAGGCCGTAAGCGTGGCGATTTGGGTTTCGATACCGGCGACGATTCGGGAAACCTCCGCCGTTTTTGCATCAAGGTAAGCAACAATCTCACACTGTTCCTCGATTGGTGGTCGCGGAATCAGCATTCGGCAATACCTTGTCGAGTTGAGATTCGACTGTTGCACCGATGGTATCGCCAGTTTTCTGGCGAACGAGAGAAACCCACTGCTGTTGACGAGGTAGTTCAAGAAGTAAGGATTAGCACGGTGGTTTGTTCGCAACCGCACAAGGTAGGAAGCGAAAGTGATCTCGTCGGTTCTGCGCCGACGGAAAATTGCCGCCTTGCCGACTTGGTCGGGGCTGTTCGTTCGGTTGTAGAGCAAATCGCCCGTCTCCAACAAGAGGTCGTCTGAAACCTCGTCCACGAAATCAAGGTCGCGAAACTCGATTTCGCCGCCTTGGATATGGCCCATCTTCAAGACCGGGTATCGTCCTTCCGGTTTGGTGCTCTCTGAGATGCCGTAGTCAACACGGGAGACGATTCGTTTGATTCGGCACACTTCCCAACGCGCTGGAATCTCGGTGATCCAGTCCTCGTTCACTGACCGCATCAGTGCGTTGGGGCGCACTCCTTTAGTAACTGCGGATTCAATCAAGCTCTCCTTCACAGCGTCGAGGGTTTCGATCTGGCGGCGTTCGGCGGCCACCGCCGCGTTGATCGCCGCACAACTCGCATCCAGATACGCCGCGATGCGCTGTTGCTCGGGCAGCGGCGGGAAAGCAACGGGTTCGAGCTTCGCCTTGCCGCGACTTATTTCTGAGAAGGTCGTGCCTGGAGCTATCTCGGCAAAGTACTCACCCAGAAACCCAGTGATAACGTAGAAGAGAAAGCGGTGGTGAATCACGTAGTCATCGGAAACGAATGAAATGAATCCTTGATTCGTCGCCAGTTCAGTGCCCGCGATTCGTACAGCGCCTATCGTCGCGCGACTTGCCATGATTACGGTGTTCTTTGGCAGCAGTGTCGCAGCGGATGAGTTCAGACCAACATGCGTGATCTTCCGTTCAGATTCACAAATCTCCGCACTGCTGCCGTCTCTTGAAAAATCAGTGGGGGTAATCCAGACAATGTCTCCATCTTGCCAACAATCAGGATCGGAGCTCGGTGGCGTGCCGCCACCGAGTATTCGTGGGATGATGTCTTTGAGCCGGTCAGCCCGCCAATCAGTTGGCTTTATGCTCAACCAAGGTGCTTTCGGAATGTGAGAGTTCAGCGCCATTTCAGCTCAAGCCCTCCAGCACCTTCTCCGCCTCTTTCTCTAGCTTCCAAAACTCCACGAGCAAATCCTTCGCGGGAGTGGGCGGCTGGTAGCGATAGAAGTATTTGTTCGGCAGGATCTCGTAGCCGAGCTGCGGACTGTCCTCCCGGCGGATGATGGCCTTGGCGATCTCCCGTTTCAGGAACGCCTCGATGTCCTCGCCGTGCGGGATGTATTCGTCGTCCTGTACGTAATGCCGGTGTGTCCATTCTACAGAGAGAATTTCGGCACCGTTGCCGAGGGCCGCCTTGAACTTCTTGACGGCGTCATCCCCACGTTTGAGAGCAAGTTCAACTGTCTTCTCTTCGTTTTCCGCCTTCACGCGCACGCGGAAAGTGAGATCACTCTCATAGAACTCCAACTCCCTCTTTAAATTCGCGGCGGTGAAAGTCTTCTCATAAGGCTCAGTGACGATGGCCGGCTGATCGTTTTCGTCCGTCTGCCAGAATACGACACCGACTTTGTGATAAGCGAAATCTTCGCGTTGGAAAATCTTCACCTGTTCATCCGCGTAACCTTTGGCCCAACCCTCGCGGTAACGCTCCTCGATCCATTGACGATGGGCGTCCGTCATGCGGTTGCGTTTGCTGGCGAAGGCTTTTGGCTCTTTCTCGAATTGCTTCCGCGCGTCAATGAGCATCACGCGCCCGCGATGGTTGGCGGGCTTGTCGTTTCGCAGCAGCCAGATGTAAGTGAAGATGCCGGTGTTGTAGAATAACTGATCGGGCAGCATGACGATCGCGTCGAGCCAGTCGCTCTCTAGAATCCAGCGGCGGATTTCGCTCTCGCCCGAGCCGCAGTCGCCGTTGGAGAGCGGCGAGCCGTTGAAGATGATGGCGATGCGGCTGCCGCCTTCGGCGGGCGGGATCATCTTGGCCAGCATCGTTTGCAGGAAGAGCAGAGCGCCGTCGTTCACGCGCGGCATACCGGCCTGATACCGAGTCTGCTTCAACTTGCGCGCCTCGGCCTCATAACCGTCCTTGCCGCCCCAGGTGACGCCGAACGGCGGGTTGCTCAGCATGCGGTTGAAGCGTTGTTTGGGCTCCGGCCACTGGTCGCCTGGATCGCGGCTGTGCGGATCGTGGGGGATGAGCGAGTTGCCGAGGAAAATTTTGACTTGCTGGTCGTTCTTTATGAGCATGTCGGCCTGACAAACGGCATAGTTCGTCGGTGATAACTCCTGGCCGTGGACGGTGAGAAATTTTTCGACCCGCTCCTTTTCCGCCGCTGTGGCGGCGCGGTCGAGCAGATGTTCCTTAGCCACAGACAACATGCCGCCCGTGCCGGCAGCGGGATCGTAGATGGAGAAATGCCGGTCGGGGATGGGAATCTCCAACAGCTCGACCATGAGGCGGATAACTTCGCGCGGGGTGAAGTGATCTCCTGCCTCCTCGCCGCTTTGTTCCGAAAAGCGCCGGAGCAATTCCTCGTAGATGTAACCCATTTCGAGGGGGGAGAGTTGGTCCGGGCCGAGCGCGAGTTCCTTGTATTGATTCAGGATAGGGGCGAGGCGGTTGTTCTTTACCATCGTGCTGATGGTCGCGCGGTAATTGAAGTGCTCGATAATGTCCTCAACGTTCTTGGAGAAGCCGTTGACGTAGTCCCGGAAGTTTTCAGCGAGTAGCGCATGGTCTTCCTCACAGACCTTACGAAGCGTCCAGTCGGTCTTGTTGGAGAACGGCGACTGCTTGGGATTGAGCTCAAGTTCCTTGACCAGCTTGGCGAGTTCCTTCTCGGTGAGCTTGGGGCGCTTGGCGAGCACCTCCGCTCGCTTTTTCTCCCGCCAGTCGATCAGCACACACTCCAGGCGGCGAATCACAATGATGGGCAGGATGACGTTTTGATACTCATAAGCTTTAAACTTGCCACGCAGCCGTTCGGCAGATTTCCAAATCTCGTTGGCGAGGTTATCGAGCTTAGGTTTGTTCAGTGAAAGAGCCATCGTTTATTACACTCCGTTCAAAAATGAGCTGCGCTTATGGACGCGGAGGCTACCTTTAGTTCGAATGCTCACGTACAAAAATGTACTAGAACACCTGCTTGTATTCGGCCGAGTCTATGTTGCCCCGCAGCGTCTAACCATTTTGCCAAAGCTCGGCCTCGTAGCCGGGTATTGGCGCCGTCGGTTGTCTTCTTGTGGTTTCATTTCCCCGTCGCGCCATATTGGCTCGTTTACGGGATGGCAAAGTAAATCGAATTTTCAGAAACCTACGGTAACACACTGACGTTGTCAGCCAGTACACGGCGCCTAAAGTTAAAATTGCGGTTAGTCTAAACGATTTGGCAGGTTTGTGACAAGGCCAATTAGGGAGATGGAAGTGACACATAGTACCTTTTATACTGCCATGATTTCAGGCGGACTTTATAGTCGCTGACCAGTAACTTTGCAAACAACTTTTTAGTGCATTAGTCGCGCCGAAGGACGGAGGAGAATGGTTTTGCCATGCTGCATCGTTAAGTTCCTCGCCGGTTGCCATACAACTCGATATGAAGCCGCGGCGTGTAGCCAAAACCATTTTTTTTGCACATCTCCACAATCCACCGAGCCTTGTTACGCAGCTGTTTCACCGTCTTGCCTTGCGGCATGATCAAGACGCGCCCTGTATCGACTTTCCTGAGCTTATCCAGAATCTCTCGAATCTCATTGAAATGACTTGTCTGATCCACGACAAAATTAAGCTGGTAATCGTACCCATTGATAAAAGGATTGGAAAGGAGGACCTACACATTTTAGGCGAGATTGTACCGGCTGATTTCGTCTTGGTGTCCGGAGGGGCAGCTCGCAGTTTGTCAAATTCAGCCGGCTTTTTTCTTCGGTTCGACCGAGAGCTTGAGTCCTAAGGCGTCCAAGATTGCATGGAGTGAGGTCAACGTCGGATTCCCGCCTGTGGAGAGAAGTCGGTAAAGGCTTTCTCGGTTGAGTTTTGTTTTTGCCGAGATCTCACGCACCCCCTTGGCCTTAGCAATGTGGCTTAAGGCGTTCATAAAGATCCGGGGCTCGTCTTTTTCGTCGATAGCCGCCTTTAGATACTCGTAAGCATATTCGGGGTCCTTCAGGCGCCTCACGAGATCTTCTTCATAATGCCGGAAAGGTTTTTTAGTTTTTCTTGCCATGATACCGCTTCTTAAAATCCTGCCAAAATTCTTTGGCCTTTGGGATGTCCTTTATTTGCGTCTTCTTATCTCCACCATTCAAAAGAACGACAATCGTTGAACCGATCTGGCCGAAGTACACACGGTACCCGGGACCATAGTCGATCTTAAGCTCACCAACTCCCCCGCCGACCGGTTGCCAAAAGCCCAAATTGCCAAGCCTGATCCGCTCTATTCTAATATCGATCTTAGCTGCTGCTCGTTTGTCCCGAAGTCCTTTCAGCCATTCCGAATAAGGGGCTTTGCCACTGGGATCTTCATAGATGAGGACTTGCTTAGATGCAGATTCCACCAACACCCTTATGGTAGCTTACAAGCTACTCGTCGTCAAGGGTCTTTTATCTGCCGGAGCCGGTTTGTGGATGTCACAATCTCAGAGCGGCGGGGATGAAAAGAAAGTCGACGCGAACCTTTATTGATTCTCGAATTGCACGACAAGGGGGGATCTCTAAAGCCAGCGCGAGGGTCACCCATCAGGCGGCAGGTCAAGAGGCATACTCCGCCAGAAATAAATTTCTTTATTTGCTTTGTTTCAACTCGCCTGATCTGTGATCTTTAGGTTCTAAGCGCCACTGTTGTCAGTCGATTCCTTATCGAATTCGACAAAAGGAGACATTCTTCTTTTGTACTACCGCCACGTCGCGCCGATTTTACAATCGTTAAGTTCCTCGCCGGTTACCGAACAATTCGATGTGAAGCCGCGGCGTGTAGCCAAAACCATTTTTTTTGCACAACTCCACAATCCACCGAGC
>QHOF01000169.1:0-5371 GCA_003219335.1 Verrucomicrobiota bacterium
CGTTTATTCCAATCGCCACATGGACGTTCTTCAGAGGCTCGCGATTCTGTGATTCATATCGAAAAGCAATCCTGAGGTCCTGCCCTGCGTTAACCGAAGCGAGCGCGTTCCTGCAGCTATCCAGTAATTGGTAAGCCAGAAATTTGAGCCGCTGATCCCCCTCGCGATCGGTTCTTTCGCCGAGAGAAGTAGACTTGCATGTCGAGATATCGTCCAAATACTTTCCAATGACCACTTCAGAAGTATCATCTGCAACCGTGCAACCACCTTCCAGAAGCAAAGCTCTACCACACAAATGCTTAACGGCAAGCATATTGTGGCTGACAAACAACACGGTTCGGCCTTCTCTGGCGACATCGCTCATCTTTCCCAGGCATTTTCGCTGAAATGCCGCATCGCCAACTGACAGAACTTCATCAACAATCAAAAGCTCTGGCTCCAAATGCGCGGCAACCGCGAATGCAAGCCGCACATACATGCCGCTCGAGTAGCGTTTGACCGGCGTATCGATAAACTTTTCGACTTCTGCGAAGGCGACGATTTGATCGAATTTGTTTTCGATCTCTCCTCTCCTCATGCCCAAGATGGCGCCATTAAGATAAATGTTCTCGCGACCTGTGAGCTCTCCATGAAATCCAGTGCCCACTTCAAGAAGCGACCCGACCCGTCCGTAAATTTCTACTCTTCCGGTCGTCGGGTCAGTAATTCGCGAAAGGATCTTGAGAAGCGTGCTCTTTCCGGCGCCGTTCCGACCGATAATTCCAACGACTTCCCCGTGTTTGATTTCGAACGAAATGTTCTTGAGCGCCCAGATGGTAGTCGATGCGCCTGAGCACTTACGGCCGGATGTGGAACCATGGCCATTGGAACGAAAGATGGACCGCAGACTGTCCATAATCTGATCGCGCAGCGTATCGTGACGCCGTTGTGCCAGACCGATTGTGTACTGTTTAGAGAGATCGTCGACTCGAATGGCGATATTGCTCATCGTTGGTTCTTGACGTTAAACGCTTGCCTTGCGCTCGAAATTCGTCATATCACGTCGGCAAATGTGCGCTCGGTATGTTTGAAAAAGACGACCCCAGAAATCAGCAAGGTCGTTACCATCATAGAGCTTATAACAATCACTTCAAAGTCTGGGCTCTCCTTCCCGAGCAAAGCCCAGCGAAATCCTTCGATGACTCCAGCCATGGGATTGAGGCTATATAGAACGCGCCACCTTTCCGGAACCAGACTTACCGGATAGGCGACGGGCGAAGCGAACATCCACAATTGGACCAAGAACGGAATCGTATGGCCGACGTCCCTGTATCTGACGTTAAGCGCTGAAAGCCAAAGTCCAACAGCAAGTGCTGTTAATAGAGCCAGAATCAAAAAGAACGGGAGGGCGAGGACTCCCCACGTGGGTAAAGTCCGAAACCAAATCATCATAACGGCCAAAATGACAAAGGATATGGCGAAATCGACCGTGGGCGACAAAATGCCGGAAATCGGGAGAAGGAGCCGCGGAAAGTATATCTTTGAAATAAGTTGGGCATTCCCTACAACACTCTCGGTTCCTCGAGTTAGAGAGGTGGCGAAAAGGTTCCAGGGCAGCAGGGCTGAATATGTGAAAATGGGATACGGCACTCCGTCGGATGGAATTTTAGCAAAGTTGCCAAAGACAGCCGTAAAGAGAGCCATTGTCATCAAGGGCTGAAGGACGACCCAACCGATGCCGATAATCGTCTGCCGATATCGCACCTTCAAATCGCGCCACACCAGGAAAAAGAGCAATTCCCTATATTCCCATATCGCCTTCAGATCGAGATGAAGGAGACTCTTACGGGGCTCAATGATAACGGTGGGTTCACTGAAGCGAGGGAAAGAGGGTGCTTCTGTCATTCTGCCAGACATTCTATCTATTTCTCCTCAAATTCCCTTCGCTCCGGTTTAACAAATGACTCGCGATCTTCATCGTCGCCGCACCTGAAATAAACTAGCGGGATGCTTTTTTCATCCGTTCCTAAGCTCAAGAGCCGATTGCGGCTTTCGCGGATTGCCCATTATCTAATAGTATTCTCCCGTACCACTCTAGATAACTGTCTACCTGTCGCTGCAAGTCAAACCGCTCTCGGGCGTCCCTAGCTGCGTTCTCACCCATGCATCCGCGCAACGAGTCATCCTTCATCAGTCGTTCGATACCCGCAGCCATTCCCGCAGCGTCGCCGGCCGGCACCAGGATTCCGGTCGCCTCGCTCTTATCGTAACGGTTTAGCTTTGCAGTTTGCGCTTGTCCCTCCACCGCCTCCAATCCTTTCACCTGTTCTGGTATTCCCCCTACTGCCGTCGCTACCACCGGAGTACCGCATGCGAGAGCTTCGAGAATAGTGTTAGGAAAGGTGTCGGCGCGCGCGGCATGGAGGTACAGATCTGCGGCTTGATAGTAACGGGCTACCGCTTCGGGGTCGTCCTCATACGGCACGAAACGTACCTCCGCCCGGCCGATTCGCTCGGCTGACGCATCATCGCCCAGCGCAATGAAGAGAAGGTCTCGTTGACGAACCCGCTCGACAAGGAGAGCAATAGCAGCTCGGATCGTCTGGTAATCTTTCCATACATTTTGTCGGACGCGGTTAGCTATAAATAAGAGCACCTGTGTATCTTTTCGAATGCCCAGAGCTGGCCGCACCGCCCGCTTGTCTGCGGGATGAAATATGGACAAGTCCACACCATTGGGAATGACCCGATTTCCCAGGACAGCGGGTGCGAGGATGGACTGTTCTACTTTGCGCATGAGCCAGTCACACGGGGTTGATATGTACAGCCGGCTGTGCGCATGGATATTCCGCTTTCGCCGCCAGTTGTAAGCTGTAGCGTCGCGCTTAATAGCAGGATAACTGTTCAAGTCAGGGCAGTGTCCGCAACCTATCTTCCATCGCTCACAATCCAATGAATGAGCGCAGTGACCACTCATGAGCCAGGCGTCATGTAGGGTCAATATCGTTACTACTTGCTGACTCAGCCATGGGAGAGCGCGCAGGTCAAAATAGCTACCGTGTAGGTTATGACAATGAACGATATTTGGCTTCTGGGGTGTCAAATTGATAATTTGGCGCGTTCCTGGGTAGTTGAAATCCTCGATGCCCAACCGGCTTTCCACTCCGCGCCACGGATGTTCATAAACGCGAGGTATTCGCCACAGACCTGGCAGTTTAGCCTCTAACCGCTCACACTTCTCTCCCAGCGCCCGGCAGAAGCGGCTCCATGGCGTCGTGCGGTTATTGTTGGAAATCACCATCACGTCCGCATGGTTACTCTGCTTAGATCCTACCGCGAGCCACGAGTTGTGGCCCCGAGCGCGATAGGCTTGAAACAGATTCCAGGCGACTTTTTCGGCGCCACCTCGAATGTCGCCCGTGCTGACTTGCAGGATATTCATGGTTGTTCAGCTACGGAACCACTGCGACAGTCTGTGGGCAAACTCTTGCCCATCCCAGTCGCGAACCAAAAAACGAGGCAGTTGCCATCGATCGGTATTAGGACGAACCATCCCGGCAAAATTAGAGCAAGCCCAGTCGAATCCGGCGTCACGGACAACTCCTACAGTCTCTTGCGTGTAATGTGATCGCCCACCGAATGGATAGGCAAAACTGGCGACGCGATGCCCGAGCATCTCTTCTAAACAAGCCTTGCTTCGCGCGATTTCATCCACTTGTTGAGCCACTGGGAGCGCCGATAGAACGGGATGGCTGACCGTGTGAGAACCGATCTCGACCAACCCGCCGTCGGCAAGCCGAATTAGCTCCTGAGGCAGGAGAGTGCGATGAGTCGCGCGGCTTGCGGTGTCCATGCCGGCCCACGCCGCGAGGTATTCGAGAATCTTCTGTCGTTCTGTATCCGGCAAAGGATGCAGTATCTGAAAGACTGTTCGATAAATACAATGGCGCACCGTAGGATCATCTTTCCGAGAGACATTCCAATCGGAAAAGCTTTCACCGCCGTTAGCGTCCGAGCCTAACTCCCATTCGTAATAGCGTTCGTTGATTTTTAATCGGAGCGTGTCGGGCAGAGGGCCCGTGTGCAGGAATATTTTCTCCAACTCATCGTACCAAAACTCTCGTTTACATCGGAGATATCCGGTCGCCACGAACACGGTCGCAGGTACATCGTAACGCTCCAACAACGGTTTGGCATTGTAGAGATTATCGGCGTAGCCATCGTCAAAAGTCACGATAATCATGTGACGTCGTCGATCGACGCCCTGCAAAGCTTGATCGAGCTTCCCGAGCTGGATCGTGCGGCCCCACCGGCGAATGACTTGCAAGTGCTCGATAAAATGACTCGGGCTGACGCACAGCAATTGGGGATCTTGCGGCAATTCGGCGACTCGGTGATAGAGTAATATCATTGCGCGGGATACGAACATGTTTGTCACCCGCCGAGCGGTCCGCCGCACTCTATCGATGCCCGGGATCGTCATAAACGTCAGTTGGGCTTTATTGCTCTCGCCGTGATCAGTACCTCGTAATCAGGATCATGATAGTTAAGTTCGGCGCGGCGCAGTTCCCCTTCGGCCACACCGTGTAGGAAAGCAGTGGCGGCAAGGACGTTGCCATAGCTTTCAATAGTGAGTTTCGTGGGCGAGAATACTTCTTCAAAAGATCTTCGCGCCGAGAGCGTTGTGAATCGCCAGTACTCGCCCCAGCGATCCATATCGTAGCGGCTTATCTGGCTGATGCCCGGCAACGTTGCCAATAGAATTCCACCTGGCTTCAGTATTCGATACAGGGTAAAAATCGCTGCCCGCACGTCATAAATGAATTGCAAAGTCTGAGTTAGAATAATGCAGTCAAACCTGTTGGACGCGATCTGGTTCCCGGAAGCCAAATCCGCAACAATGGTCGCTCTCGGGTTTCCCTCGTGAACATGAAGCACCTCGGATTTAATAACACGGCCGTCACCGAACCGCCTTGTGTAATCGCTATTAGCGATTTCTAATACACACCCATGAATGTCTAGCGCGTGTCGTGTTAAAAAATCCTCAATGTAGTACCGGTCGATGCTTACTCCGCGGTCCATACCGAACGTTCGGCTGACGGGCTGGAGCCGCCGCAAGGACCCAAACCACACCCATCCTACTGGCGGCCAACAATTCAATCGCCGCTGTTGTGCGCTGATCCAATCGCGAGTTCGTCTAGGGAGTACCGCTTTTGCTAGTGTCCTAATCGATGCGTTTCGCATAAACAAGTAGAAAATAACGGCTCTCTGCCGTCAGGCAGAATAGTGAGCACACGCCACCGTTGGTTTGAGAATCGAGATCATTGATGAGGTATTCAGATCCCCAGCCACGATTCCGTGCAATCGATCTCTAATCTAGCAAGCGACCATG
>QHOF01000169.1:5701-6306 GCA_003219335.1 Verrucomicrobiota bacterium
ATTCCGTGCAATCGATCTCTAATCTAGCAAGCGACCATGGAGTGCAATGCGCCGTATGGCATGCTTCAATCGTACTAGGATGCGAAGCCCGCTCTGACCAAGACATAGCCCGGCCACGAGAAATTGAGCATGGCGATTTAAAAGACACTTGGGATTGAGGGCGATACCCCAAAGGGTATTACGTGCTGCTGATGTCCGCCTGTTCGTCTCATAAAAGGCGGATGCAGCTTTCAGATGGCCCTGACTGAGCAGCACCCGATTTCTCCATAAATTCTTGCCAGAGACCTGTCGTTGCACGGCCACAGCGGCTTTGATCGTCTCTCCTCCGCCGTATCGGCTCGTCAGCGACTCCGGATGTTGTCTGTAATAGAACAGAGGGCGACCCAAGTGAGCCAGAGTGAAGTAGGCTGACACGCGTAGCCAGTAGTCATAATCCTCGGCCAGAAATGCTCGCTCGTTGTAAGGACCCACCTTTTCATATACGCTACGCGTATAGAGGAAGCCGCCTCCCAGGCAACTCACTGCCGCCAACTGCTCTATCGGACCTCTTTTGACCACACCCAGAATTTGATCTGCTTCATCAACAAAATAATCATCGGCGAACA
>QHOF01000165.1 GCA_003219335.1 Verrucomicrobiota bacterium
CAACTCTGCGCGGTTTCGATAACCGCGCGCCACACCTATACCTCCAATGTGAAGTTCGCCAGTCGTTTCCGCGGGCACTTGGTTGCCTGCTTCATTCAAAATGTAGACCTCCGTATTAGCGATGGCACGGCCGATCGGTGGAAGGTGATCGGTTGAAGAGTTCGGATCAACCGGACCCGACATCGACACCACCGTGCATTCTGTTGAGCCGTAGTTGTTGACTAACAGAAAGGGCAGTCCGACTGGCGGATAAACGTGCAGTGTATCTGCTCCAGTGAGCATCGTACGCAACGCAGTCTCGGATGGCCATGGCAGCGCCAAGAGACACTCTGCAAGTGGTGTCGGGATGAAAGCGGTTGTGATCCGATGCGCAACCAGCCAATCTCGCAACAATTGCGGATCTCTTACCGCCTCGGCTCTTCTTCAGCGAAGTGCACGCTCGCGCCGCTCGCCAAATATGGCCAGATTTCCCATACCGCTGCGTCGAAACACACGTTGGCGATTTGGCTGGCGCGATCGGCGGATTTCACGCCAAAGGCCTGCTGATGCCAGTGTACTAAGTTTAACAGACTCTCGTGTGTGATCTCCACACCCTTCGGTTGGCCCGTGGAGCCTGAAGTGTAGATCACATAGGCCAGATTCTTAGGCGTTGCTGCCGCCATGGCGGGAATGCACTGCCCAAGAGCCGGGAAGTCGGCCACTCGCCCAAGATCGTTCAGAAGAATTGTGTGATAGATACCCCTTGGTAATCGCTCCATTATGAGTTCTCCGGTCACCACCGCGGGAACCTGTCCATCCTCCAACAAGACAGCGAGCCGCGCCGCAGGATAAGCTGGATCCAAGGGCAAGTACGCTCCTCCAGCTTTCAGAATCCCCAGTGCGCCAACTACCATTGTTGGCGAACGCGGCATGCATAATCCAACCACCACCTCCGGACCGACGCCCAAAATCCGCAGCATATCTGCGAGTGCACTCGCTCTCTCGTCCAGTTCCCTGTAGGTCCAGACGCGGTTTGTAGACGCCAAAGCAATTGCGTTAGGCCTGACGGCTGCCTGGAAAGCTACCAAGTCGGCAACGGTCTCAACCTCGGGGAATGAAGTCGGAGCAATGTTCACAGGCCGAAAATCCTATCGGAATATAGATGGCGCACCTGCTTCCTCCTATTCCTTTTCCTAATGGATTCTACGGAAACTGCGAGGCCAAGGTTCTTGGCAAATTTCGAACGCAATCGGGATGCGATTGGTGCCTTTCGATCACGCCAGGCCAATGAACCTTTACGGATTGCTCTGGCGGTACGCATAGACACTTGAGCGTGCAGAAATAGGCTTGCAAAAGGAAGCGCAAAAGCCGCCTTGGACGGATGGGGGCAGCAAAAACGGCCATTTTCGAGCCCTCCTATAGAGCCCTCCTATAGAATCCGTAAAATATACAAATATACATTGGCGTCAAAAAAGGGGTTTCACGTTATTACCAAAATGATTCCGCGTCAGTTCCTCAAATGGCGAGTATCTGGAAAGACGTACGATCACCATTTTTGGCGATAAAAATGTGGAATTCACACCTGGCGTATGCGTCATTCCTATAGCCTCACAAAAAATGGACGCCTTTTTGCGCTATACCCACACAAAAAGAATAGGACCGCGGAGTGACCTCGGCCCGACGTGACACCACCGCGGGACGGGTTTGCCGGTGAGAAAAAAATTCTTAATACGGCCGGAGCCGGCGTTATCAGGTATTTATTCCGAGAATGATTCTGAAAGCATTTGATTCCAAAGCGCCAATTAGCCGTTAAGTATCTCGGGTCAAGACGCTTGACGCAAATGGCGGATGGGGGGGGATTCGAACCCCCGGTGCCTTTCGGCACACACGCTCTCCAGGCGTGCACAATCAACCACTCTGTCACCCATCCAGAACAATCTTTCTCTTCCTCTGCATCTTAATCTGCGCTCGGCCAATCGTATAGAGTGAGATTAAGAGGGAGCGGAAGAGGAAGCGTTTCACAGTTGCAAGCGCCGGAACAATTCGTCGAGGGGCAATTGGATGCCGATGTAAAATTCGCCAAACTCTGCGTACTCGGCACTGACGGGATCGAATCGCATTTTGTAAACGATCGCCTTGACCTGGAATGTGTCGCGCGCGAACAGCGTCACGCCCCACTCCGCATCATCGAGGCCGGTCGAACCGGTGATGAGCTGTTTTACTTTGCCGGCAAATTCGCGCCCGACATTCGCATGTCCCTTCATCAGTTTGCGGCGTTCGTCGTAGGGCAGCGCGTACCAATTGCGCTCTTCGCCGCGTCGCTTGCTCATGTTGTAAAAGCAGACGACCGGCCAATCGGGCAGAGTCGGATAAACGCGCTCCTGCCGGTAGTGTTTCATTCGCTCGCGAAACGATTTCATCGCTTCGGCGAATTTTTCGGATTCCAGCTTGATGTTTTGTTCTTTCTCGAGGGTCTGCGCGTATTCTTCCTCGGTCGTGATGTATTCGCTTTCTTCAGTGAGCGAGAGGTAACTGTAAACCGGCGTGAGCACGTCCGCGCCTAATGAGAACGAAAGCCGCTTCTCCATCCGGTTGGCGGTGTGCAGGTCCGGAGTGACGAGCATGAAACCGATGTCGGCCTTCGGCGTCACCATGCCGAGCGTGAGCAATTGCGTCGATTCGATCGCGCGAACTTCCTGCACCAGCGACGAGAGATTCGTCTTGGCAGCGTTTTGCTCCTCGCGATTGAGCAATTGCCATTGGCCATGCTCGACCCGGTAAAACAAATGCAGACAATGCCAGCCTTCTTCGGGAACGAGCGCAGTGTTCTTATCAGTCATTGGACTAGTCTCGGGCGCGAAGAGTTCCGGTCAAGGGTAGCGCACGCGTCTCACGTGCTGGCGAACGCGTCCCGCGATCGCAAACTTTTCCTGCACCTCTCCATCACGCAAACCGAAGATGAAGTCTAAGAGAAGATTGTTTCGGCGCGACGCCGGAACCAACACGCGAGACGCGTGCGCTACCCGGGCGTTTGCACTTTTGGCAAATGCACGATGCAATATTCTTCGCCATCGCGGGCGACGCGAAAATCCAGATTCGGATCGGTCAATTCGGTTGCGCCGCAGACCGCACATTTGTGCAGCGGCTCTGCCTCGCTGCGAGAACTTCGCACATGGCGCCTTCGGCGCGCCGAAACTTCACCGCGATGCCGCGCCTGGTGAATCATCTCCGGGCCAAAGAAGACGAAGTAATTGGCGAAAGCGGCGATGAGCGCAACGCGATACGAATTCGAGCCCAGAACAAATCCGAACAGCAGGAATGCGGCGAACACCCAGGCGAGCCATTTGATTTTCACCGGCAAAATGAACAGGATGTAAATGATTTCATCGGGGTAAAATCGTGCGAAGGCGAAGAACAAGGACGCGATCAGCATGCCATTGGAAAAATTGCTGCCAAAGAAAAAGGCGGCGATCGTTGTGCCGATCATCCCGACAACAAAATAAAGCGTAAGCCGGAACGGGCCCCAGGCGCGTTCCAGACCTTCGCCGATAAACCACAGAAACCAGAGCACCAACACGACCCAGAAACTGAGCGTTTGCGGAAGAAAGATGTAAGTGACCAGGCGCCAGACTTCGCCGTGGCGAATGCGCGCGGGGTCGAGATCGAGCGCGAACCGGAAATTCGGATTGAGCCACATCAATGCCCACACCAGCGCGGTGAACCCGATCACGATCCGGATCAGCCCCGGGATCGCGAGAGAACCAAAGCGGCGTTCGAGTTTATCCAGCAACGTCATGCTGGCCGAAAGTAGCCCAACAATCCCTTACCTCAATCCTCTCCCTTTGGGAAAGGGAGAGGCGGACTTTACATCAGCGCGAGTCAAAAATGTGTGCCGCACCGGATCTTTTCCTTTCCCCCTTGATCGAGGAGAGGATAAAGTTGAGGAGTCGATGTCCATCTGCTTGCGATAGCTCCCGCTAAGTCTAGGCTGTCGCTCGTGACGCACGGCGAATACAGCAAGACGCCGCTTTACAGCGAGCATGTGCGGCTGGGCGCGAAGATGGTTCCATTCGCGGGATGGCTCATGCCGGTGCAATACACGAGCATTATCGAGGAACATCAGGCTGTGCGAAACGACGTCGGCATCTTCGACATTTCGCACATGGGGCAGTTGATCGTCGAAGGAGCGGGCGCCCGCGAATGGCTCAACGTCATGCTCACAAACAACATCAACAAGCTCGGTGTCGGCATGGGGCAATACACGTTTCTGCTCAACGAGCGTGGCGGCGTTATTGATGACCTGATCGTCTATCGAATCGGCGAGCAGAAATTTCTGCTGGTCGTCAACGCGGCGCGAAGGGACAAAGACTTCGCCTGGCTGCAAAATCATCACAAGGAGGGGCGATCTCTAGATCGCCCCAGCAGCGGACTAGAGACCGCCGCTCCTTGTGAGCTCATGAATCGCAGCAAAGACTTTGGCGGAGTCGCGATTCAAGGCCCGCGGATCGCCGACCTGTTTCACGCGCTGTTCGGTAAAGACATCACTTTACCGCCGCGAAATTGTATTGCCAATTTTCCATTCGACGGGACGACTGTTTCGGTCGCGCGAACCGGCTACACCGGGGAGGACGGCATTGAAGTTTTCTTCTGCGCGACGGACGGGGTGAAGTTTTGGAACGCCGTGCTGGAAAAGGGGAAACCACTTGGAATCAAGCCGTGCGGACTGGGCGCGCGCGATACGTTGCGGCTGGAAATGTGTTATCCGCTCAACGGTTCTGATCTGTCGCCGGAACGAAATCCAATCGAAGCCGGACTCGGATTCTTTGTCGATCTGAACAAATCAACCTTCATCGGGCGCGACGTTCTATTGAAGACGACGGAAATCGGCCCACGGGAAAAGCTCGTGTCGTTTCGGATGAAAGAGAAAGGCCCGCCACCGCGGCCGCATTATGCAGTTTTCCAAAATAGCGAACGCGTTGGCGAAGTGACCAGCGGCACGATTTCTCCGAGCTTGAACTGGGGCATCGGGTTGGCGTATGTGTCGTCAGCGCACGCGAAGATTGGCGCAGACATTGATATCGAGATTCGCGGACAAAAATTTCCCGCCACAATCGAAAAGAAACCGCTTTACAAAAAATGACCAACGTTCCCGACGATTTGCTTTACACCGAGACGCACGAATGGATTAAACGAGAAGATAGCGACAAGGTTCGCGTTGGCATCACCGATCACGCCCAATCGGAATTGACCGACGTGGTTTATGTCGAGCTGCCAAAAATGGATCGGCAAGCGAACGCGAAAGAGCCAATTGCCGTCGTCGAATCAGTGAAGGCCGCCAGCGACATCTATGCGCCGGTGAAAGGAACAGTGGTCGAAGTAAACAAAGCGCTCGAAGCGGATCCGGGCTTAATCAACCGCGAACCTTACGGCCAGGGGTGGATTTTCGTTCTCAAGATCGACAACGCGGATGAGCTCAAACAATTAAAAGACGCGGAAGCGTACCGAAAACAGATTGGATAGAGTTCCGCCTGTTGCGTTGAATCTTAAACGGTGCCAAAAATCGTTGAAATCCCGAATATGCTGCTCTGGTCGCAGAGCATCGGAGGGCTAATCATCAATTTCGGCATCGTGGAGTTTGAGTCATTGCGATAGATTGAGAAGCTTGGCGGCGTGTCGGCAGCGCTTAAAGCCCGCAAAGATAAGCTCTCACTGCGCATCAACGCTGCCGTCGCACTAATCCCCTCATCTTCGCTATCCGACATCGATCAAAG
>QHOF01000091.1 GCA_003219335.1 Verrucomicrobiota bacterium
TGATTCGCGCCGTGGCGGTGGAACATCATTTGGACCCCATGCTGGTGAAGGCGGTGGTGTGGCGGGAGAGCCGGTTTGACGCCAGAAAATACGGCATCAGAGGCGAGCGCGGGCTGATGCAGGTGAGCGAAAAAGCGGCTACCGAATGGGCGCGCGAAAATAAGATCGCGCCGTGGCGAGTCGAGCAGCTTTTCGATCCGAAAACGAATCTGGAGGCAGGCAGTTGGTATTTGCATCGCGCGCTCGAACACTGGGGACATCAGGTCGACCCGCTGCCCTTCGCGTTGGCGGAATATAACGCCGGCGCCAGTCGCGCCCAGCGGTGGAGCGGCGGAAACGGCATCGCTGACATTCCGGCAGAAAAGTTCCTCCAAAACATCGATTTCCCTGCTACCCGGAAGTACATCGACTCGATCATCGACCGCCACAAATTCTATCAGCGCCGAGGCAGAATGTGACGAATTGTGCGCGCCCTCACAACCGATCCCCCCGAAAGCTTTATGGCTGCTGTTTTTTCAAGTTGTGCAGTAAGAATTCGCGTTTAAACTGGCAGCTCTTTCGCGGCAAGACCATGCAGCGGCCAGGATTTTTCATAACAGGCTTAATTGTTTTTGTTGGGGTGGCGCTGAGCCTTGCCGCGCTAGCCGCCGACAGCAATTCGTCGGCGGAGAACATCATTTGTCGCGATCCATTCTCACTCGGGGCGGGTACGCACGACACGCGAGGAGCGCGCACAGCAGCTGTCCGGTCTTCAAACGCAAGTGAAATTGCCGAGGAAATTGAAGCTGTTTCGTCGGCGCCGCCGACACGCGGCAGCTTTATGGCGAAGTGGCAGAGAGTAACCGGCGTCAACGGTTACCTGCTGGATGTCTCCACGAGTGAATTATTCAGCGATTACGTCGAGGGATTCCACGACCTGGACGTTGGCAATGTAAGCGGACGAGTCGTCACCGGATTACAGCCGGGGACGACCTATTACTATCGGGTGCGCGCTTATGATTCGACCGGGCCCGGCCCCTACTCGCAGGTAATGTCGGTTACGACGGTGCCCACCACGGGGCTGATCATTCACGCGACGTTCGACAGCTCCATCACCGGCAACCCAAACGCTGCGGCCATCGAGGCGATGATTAATCGGGCCATCGCATTTTATGAGTCGTTGTTCAGCGATCCGATCACCATCGAGATTTTATACCGTTACTCAACTACTGCGCCAGACGGTTCTCCTCTGGGGCAGGGAACTTTGTCGCGAAGCGATTACACAGTTTACATGATTCCGTGGAGCACGTTTATCAATGCCCTGAGAGCAGACGCGACAACCAGTAATGACAATGTTGCCAACGCGAGTCTGCCGGGGTCTGCCTTATCCACAAACATCGTTCCGGCTAGCGCGAATGGCCGGGCAGTGGGGTTTAACACGCCGCCGGCGATGTTCGCAGACGGCACCGTTGGAGACGGCGGGCCCTATGATGGGATCGTTACGATTAATTCGGGAGAGCCGTTTCAGTTCACTCGGCCTACCAGCGGCGGCAACTATGATGCGCAGAGTGCGACTGAGCATGAGATAGATGAGGTCATCGGTTTTGGATCGCGCCTCGGGGCCAATAGCAACGACCTTCGCCCGCAGGACCTGTTCAGTTGGTCATCAGCTGGCGTGAGAAATATCACTTCTTCCGGTACCCGCTATTTCTCGATCAATGGCGGCGTCACGAACATCGTCAATTTCAATCAGGACCCGCAGGGCGATTTCGGCGATTGGCTGAGCGAGGATTGTCCGCAGGCGCATCCGTATGTGCAAAACGCGTTTGTCTGTACCGGACAATCTTCCGACGTCACGGCTACATCGCCAGAAGGGATCAACCTGGACGTCATTGGTTACGATTTGGTAAATACATCAGCACCGACACCTACTCCCACACCGACACCTTCGCTGGATCCGTGCTATCCCAACTTCACGACCGCGGAAGGATGCGATGCGCTTAGTTCTCTCACTACGGGCACAGGAAATACAGCGCTTGGTTGGCGGTCACTCTTTTTGAACACCAATGGCAGCTTTAACATCGGTGTTGGTGGCGGAGCTCTGGCCCTTAATAATGGAAGCTCCAATACGGCAGTTGGCGCTGCAGCGTTGCTGCTCAACACCACCGGCTCACAGAACACCGCCATTGGAACCGACGCGCTGGTCTTTAACGACAGCGGTGTGGCCAACACTGCCAGCGGTTACTTTGCGCTGATGAACAATACCACTGGCGGCTCCAACACGGCGATCGGTTCGGAAGCACTCACCGCAAACGCGGGCGGAAACAACAACACGGCCATCGGTAATGTGACGCTTACGAACAGCGAAACCACGAGCGATAACGTATGCGTAGGCGGGGAGGCCGGGTCTGGTATCACCACCGCCAATAATAATATCATCATCGGCCACCACTCTGGTGTGCACAGTGTTTTTGGCCAGGAAAGTGACAGGTGCTTTATCGACAACATCTCCGGTGCGCCGGTTTCCGCAGCGACGGCCGCAATTGTGATGGTCGATTCCGATGGACGATTGGGCACGTTCACCGCCGATGGACCCACCCGGGATGCATTTTCGCCCAAAGGCATCCGGCCCGAAGCCATTCCCGACGCTGCCAAGCAAGCCATGCTCGATCTCAAAGTTCAGAACTTGCGAGCAACGATCACGCAGCAACAGCAACAAATAGAGATGCTCACCGCCCGGTTGAAAGAGCAGGCCGCACAAATCCAGAAAGTGAATGCCCAGCTCGAAATGCGTAAGCCGGCGCCACAAGTAGTCGCGGACAAACCTTAAAGCTGTTCCTTGAGGGCGCACCAGCCGTGGTAACCAGACGCGGCGGCTAGCGGCTGTGCGCTTCGCGGGCGGGAGCGGAAGCCGCAACGGCGGCATCGACGGCGAACCAATCTGCGCTAACGGTTAAGTAATGACCAAGGAGGAAATCGCCGGTATTCTCGAGCAGATCGCAACGCTGCTCGAGTTGAAGGGCGAAAATCCTTTCAAGGTCCGGGCTTACACGAACGCCGCGCGCGCGATCGAAACTTTTGGCGGGAACGTACCAAATCTTCAGGATGAAGAAGCAGTGGCGAAGATTCCGGGGATCGGGAAGAGCATCGCACTGAAAATTAAGGAACTCGCCGCGACCGGTTCGCTGAAATACCTCGAAGATTTGCGCGCTGAATTTCCGGAGGCCATTCTGGAGTTGTTCTCGATTCCCGGCTTGGGCGCGAGAAAAATCAAGGCGCTCTACGAGCAACTGCGCGTTAGTTCGATCGAGCAACTGCGCCAGGCGTGCGAGGCGGGTCGCGTGGCGAAATTGCCCGGTTTCGGTGAAACGACGCAAGTGAAGATTTGCAACGCGATCGAGGAACGAACCCGGCATTCTGGGTATTTTCAATTCGGGCAGATCGCGCATGAAGCGGAGACATTAAGAAACGATTTGGCAGGTCAATCCGATGCCCTGCAGGTGGAGGTTGCAGGCAGTTACAGGCGGCGAAAAGAAATTGTGCACGATGTCGATCTTCTGGTGGCGACAAAAAACCCCGAGGCGATCACAAAATTTTTCGTTTCTCATCCATTGGTGGAATCGATCATTGCGCAAGGGCCGACCAAATCGAGTGTGCGGCTGCGTTCCGGGGTTCAGTGTGACCTGCGTGTGGTGAGCACCGCAGAATATCCGTTTG
This sequence comes from Verrucomicrobiota bacterium, assembly GCA_003219335.1. Taxonomy (GTDB): domain Bacteria; phylum Verrucomicrobiota; class Verrucomicrobiia; order Chthoniobacterales; family UBA10450; genus Udaeobacter. The sequence goes on from QHOF01000091.1 coordinate 3,697, forward strand.
CGCTCGCTTATTTCACTGGAAACAAGGAGCACAATATCGAGTTGCGCAGCCGCGCGCTGAAACGGGGTTGGACTCTCAACGAGTATCGCCTCGCGCCGGTGCCGATCGACCCAAAGGCGAAAAAGAAAATTCGGCCAAAAAAGATCCCGAAGGTGCGCGATGAAACCGATTTGTACCGGGCTGTGGACCTCGATTTCATTCCGCCGGAATTGCGGGAAAAGTGGGGAGAGTTTGAGGCTGCCCAAAATCACGCGATACCGAAATTGATCGAGAAGGAAAATTTACGGGGCACATTTCACTCACACACGCTGGCAAGCGACGGCCACAATTCGCTGGAAGAAATGGCGGAAGCTGCGCAGGCGCTCGGCCTGGAGTATCTGGGCATTGCCGATCACAGTCGCAGCCAGATTCAAGCACACGGGCTTGATGAGAAAAAACTGCTGGCGCAAGTCCCGGCGATTCGAAAGCTGAACGAAAAGTTCGACGGCTTCCGTCTTTTTACCGGAGTGGAATGCGACATTCTTCGGGACGGTTCGCTTGATTTTCCTGATGAAGTTTTGGCGCAACTCGATTTCGTAGTCGCTTCTGTTCATTCTGCTCTTGGTCTGAGCGAAGCGGACATGACCAGGCGCATGATTCGCGCGATGGAGAATCGGTTCGTGACTATGCTGGCGCATCCGACTGGCCGCTTGCTTTTAAAGCGCGAGCCGTACCAAATCGATGTCCCCGAAATCCTCGATGCAGCGGCGCACACCGGCACTTGGATCGAACTCAACGCCGCTCCAAAACGGCTCGATCTCGATTGGCGTTGGTGGCCGATGGCGAAACAGAAGGGCGTCAAATGCGTAATTAACCCGGACGCGCACCGCGCCGAGCGTTTGCAGGATTTATGGTTCGGGATCGGCATCGCGCGCAAAGGCTGGCTCACCAAAGAGGATGTGGTGAATTGTTTGCCGCTCGGCAAAATCGAGAGCGTATTGCGAGCGAAGCGGGAAGTAGCGTAAGCGTCTCGCTTGCGCAGTGTAGATTCCGCGCAAGCCAGAGGCTTACGCTACACTTTCTCGTTGCGGCATGAACATGACGAGGCATTTGCAGGCCCCGCCCGCCTTGATGAATTCGCTCATCGGCAATTCGTGGCAGCGGTAGCCGCGCTCGTGCAGCCTGGTCACGAGTTGTGGCGCGCCTTCGGGCAAAACAATGTCGCGCTCCAGCACCACGGCGTTACACGAAAAATGCGTCGCCTCTTCCTGGGAAACATCAATTAGATCGATCACATGCTCGCGGATTGCGCGCTGGCCGTACTCGTCGAAGGCCATCGGAAACCAAAAAGCCCCGCCGTCGGGCAGCGGACAAAAACAGGTATCCAGGTGATAAAAGCGCGGATCAACCAGTTCCACCGAGATCACCAGGCAGCCGAGCATGTCTGCGATGGCGCGATGCGATTGAATGTCGGACCGAAATTTGTAGCCGCAGAAGAGCACGTCGCCGCTAAAGAGCGCATCGCCTTCGCCTTCGAAATAAAGATTTTCCGGGAGCCAACGCACTTCGTAGCCGCGTTGCTTCATCCGTTCTACGAAGAACGACTGTTCACCGGCGCGCTCTGTGTGCCGGAAATTGCTGGGGATAAATTTGCGGCCAATAGTCAGTCCGGCGTTGGCGGTGAAAACCATATCAGGAAGTCCCGGCTGCGGCGCAATCAGATGCACCTTGCAATCCAATTTTGAGAGCGTCGCGTGCAATCCTTCCCATTGCTTTTGCGCTAGCTCTGCCTGGGCGCCGCGGGCACGGCTCATCCAGGGATTGATCTCGTATTCGATGCCGTAGTAATCGGGCGGACAGAGGAGCAGCTCGCGCATGGGATGGTCAATTTAGTCGCGAATACGGGAGTCGCTGAGATAACCGGCGAGTTCCCGAAGAAATGGTTCCACGTCCGTGACCAGGCCGATTGATTGCAACGGTTGATGCTCGACTGCTCTTTCCACTGCCGAAGGGTCGATATCCACGCAGACGGTTTTCACGCTGGGCGCCAGCATGCTGGCCACCGCAAGCGAATGCTGGATGGTTGCCAGCAGTAAGGCGTGCGTCACGTCGGCCAGTTTTTCGCGCATTACTTTTTGAGCTTCGATTGCGTCTGTCGTCACGCCCGGAATCGGTCCCTCATCGCGAATCGAGCCGGTCAGCACAATATCGACATTGTGCCGGACACACGCATGCATGATGCCGCTGGTGAGGATATTTTTTTGCACCGCTGCCGCGATCCCTCCCGCTTCGCGGATGGCATTGACCGCTCGCATATGGTTCTCGTGTCCGCCGCGCGCGAAGGCCAGGTCGGGGTTCACTCCCAAAGAGGTGCCAAACAACGCCCGTTCCACGTCGTAAGCAGCAAACGCGTTTCCAGCAAAAAAACGATCGACATATCGCGATTCGATGAGGCGCACCAAATGCTGGCTGGCGCCGGTGCGCACGATCGCAGGCCCGGCCACGACTGCGATTTTACCCTTCGCCGCGTGCGCGCGTCGCAATTCACCAGCCAGCTCGCGAATGATGGCCGATTTCGGTTCGTCGGCGTCGATGATCGTGTTGATGAACTGAAAAAGATCCGTGCGCGATGTTGCGCGCTGCACCGGCACGACGCGGACACCCTGGTGACCGACCACGATCTCATCGCCTTTGTGCACATCGAAAAACTTTACCGCTCGGGCGGCGCGCCGTTTTCGATCAACTGCGATCGCGCTATTCATCATGGCAGGCCGCACTTCGATTTCTTTGCCGTCAAACCGGACGAAGGTTTGCTGGTTGGTCGTGACGTAGAAATCGCGCGGAAACACTCCGTCGGCGGGGGATGCGGCCAGTTGAGCGTCCGCGTGTTCGGCCACTTCGGCGCCGTGCTGTCGCAGGCGCAGAATCAATTCGTCCAGCGCCTCGCTTGTTTTGGCCGACACCTCGATTCGCGCGAAGCTTTGGTCGGCTCGTCTTTTACCGATCTTAATCTCACCGATCTTAAAATTCGCGCCGTGGGTCAGAATTTGATCCAGCACCTTCGGCAGAATCAGCGAGTCAATGATATGCCCGCGCAACTCGATCGTTTCCGAAAACATCCGCAAAGTCTAGCCAAGGAAAACGACCACGCCAGTTAGTCGCAAATTGTTTTGGCGGCTTGCATCAGACGCGAAAGTTCAATAAATAGGCAGCGCCAATAATCGATATGGAAAAACCAAGCGCACGCGGGCCTTCGCCGAGCCGCAAAGCGCATCGCGCTTTGGGACCAACATTAAATCGAAAGTTAAAGCGCCCGCCGCCGCTGCGTTCGAATAAAAAAGAACCCAAACGGAAGTCGCAGGGTTAATCGTTAGCTTCGGAATAGATGCACAAGGATTTGCCAGCTCTCACGACGAAGATCGCGGAGGCACTTTCGAAGCAGTCCGAGTATCTCGTCACCCAGCCGGCGGAGCTGCGAGTTCTGCGTGACATGTCCGACGCGGAAATTCGAGACTTCGCGAAGAACCACGGCTGGCGCGTCATACATCGTCTCGGGGGACGGCAGGTTGAATTCTACAACGACGCGAGCGAGCGGGCGCTGTAGCCGGAATCGGTGATCCCGGCATTGAGCTGGACAGCGCAAAGCAGTTGGCGTACGTGTGCTGGCGCGTTCCAAATGGAAGCGACGAAGATTTATTTTACCGTTTTCGGCGTTTTGACGATCGCCGGTGGCATCATTGGTTACGTGAAGGCAGGCAGCGTGGCGTCGATCATTGCCGGCGCGGTCACCGGAGTTTTGCTGCTCGTAGCGGCATTTCTTTTGCCGGAACATCGAGCGGCAGGGTTAGCGACCGCGTTCATCATTTCGCTTTTACTCGCGGCGCAGTTCGTTCCCAAATTTTTGCGAACCGGCAGGGTGATGCCAGCAGGAATAATGTCGGTCCTGAGCGTGATCGGGATTATTGCGGCCATTGTCGCCTGGGTAAAAAAGTAATCGCGTGGGAAAAATTCGCCTTCGGACGTGGCGGCGACTGGTGCTGGTCTTATTCGCGGCGCTTTTCGCGGCGATTGTTTACCGGTGGATCTCCCTAGAACAATGGCAACGCGCTACGGCAACTGAAATACCAGGCACGCCGACACCAGCTCCGACGCCAACGCGGCCCCCCGTGATCAGTGGAAAATTGGACACGGCCAAATTGTTTAACGGGATCACGCTTCACTCCAGCGTCGAGACGATCCCCGGCGCCGATGCGACGATGGAACGCAGCCAGCCGGACAGTTACGTGCTCGATCTAAGACTTCAGGCGCGCGTGCCTTCGCCGAATAAGACGATCGAGGAACTGGCGAAAGTCAGTCCCCAACTGCCGACGCTGTTGCCTGGGCTGGCGTCGATGTTATCGGCTGATCCGGTGTCGCCGCTTTACGCTCAGCTTTACGACACAAAAATCAGAATGCTGCGCGAAAACCTAGCCCGGCTCGATCTGCTTCTGTCGCGTCATAATTTCTTCGATTGCCAAACTGTTCTGCAACTTCAGCATCCACAGAGCCATCGAAAAGCGCTCCTGCTCCAGGCGGACATGGACGTGGATTCGGACGGCTCCGATGCGGATCGCATGCCTGCTAGCACGGGTGCGCCGACTAACTTCAAGCCGTCCACCAGTTATCGCTGGCCAAAGAAAACGGCTGCGCCGAATCCGTATCTCGCGGCGACCGAAGATGAATTGAAACGCGCAGAAGCTGAGTACGCGCTTGCAACTACCGCTCCCGCGCGAAAATCCAGCCTGCGCAACGCGATCGCACAATTGCGCGCCGAAATTGGCACCCTGAAAAAGTACAGCTTCCTCATCGGCGCCATTGACCCTTTTATCGTGGTGCCGGGCGCATTTACACATGGTCCTGCGCCAATCAAACCGGGCGATTATGCGCTTGTTGTTTTCGGTGACTCGACTTATCCAGCCATCGTTGGCGACATTGGGCCCAATGACAAAGTCGGAGAGGCGTCGCTGCGCATCGCGAAACAGATCAACCCGCTTTCGACGCCGTACAATCGTCCCGTGAGCGATCTCAAGGTGAGCTACATCATTTTCCCTGGAACGACGGACAAGCCATTTGGCCCGCCGGATTTAGAAAAAATTCAGGCGCGCTGCGAAACACTGGTCAAAGAGCTCGGCGGTACCAGCGTGCCGTTGCATCACTGGCAAAACATCATCCCGCCTTCGCCCACTCCTAGCCCAACGCCGAGTCCTTCGCTGTCTCCGAGCGTGACACCGTCCCCATCGCCAACTGCAGCCGCGTCAGCATCTGCTCTACCGTCGCCGACGTTTGCGTTTCCCGTTCCCAGCCCGGTCGCGACCGCGCAGACTAATCCGACGCTCGCGCCGACGAGTTCGCCCGCCGTTAAGCGAAGCCCTACGAAGAAACGGAAGCCGTGAATTTGATCATTCGCGATGCTGTTGAGGCGGACCTGCCGGCCATCATCGAAATTTACAACGCCACTGTCCCGACCCGCATGGTGACAGCTGAGCTTGAGCCGATCACCGTCGAAGCGCGTTTGCCAGGGTTTCGCGAACATTCGCCGCACGAATATCCATTCTGGGTCGCAGAATCGGACGGTTGCGTGATTGGTTGGCTCGATTTCAAAAAATTCCTGCCACGCAGTGCGTATCGCGGCACGGCCGAGATCAGTGTTTATGTCGATGAACAATTTCGGCGGCACGGCGTGGGACAACGATTGTTGAAAGAAGCAATCGCCCGCGCGCCCTCGCTGGGAATAACAGCTCTGGTCGGGCTGATCTTCGGACACAACGAGCCGAGTTTAAAATTGTTCGATCGCCTCGGCTTCGAACGCTGGGGATTTTTTCCCGCGGTCGCACAACTCGATGGGGTGAAACGGGACCTCGTTGTAGTCGGATTACATTGTGGAAAGCCTTGTAGCCACGGCCCTGCGGGCCGTCCGGTCTGCGCAGAAACAGTGCCACATGCCGATGCGCCGTCCGCCTTCGCAGACGTACGGCGCGAGGGGCAGCCGCGCAGCTACAACGATTGCCTGAGTCTGATGCAGACACTGATGCATTATCGGCAGGAACCGATTCATTCGGCGCTTCAGAAAATCCGGGACAAATATTCGATGCTGCATCTGGACGTGCTGATCTTGATCTATCATTTTTCGAAAATTTGCTCCGGAGCGATCCTTGAGATCGGCGCGTTCGTTGGCGGCGCGACTATTGCCGCCGCATTCGGCGTGCGCGACTCCGGGCGGCCGAAAAAGCTGGTCGCGATCGAACCCGGAGGCGGGGTGAAACACAAACGGCTCGGCACGCGCAATATCTTGCGCGACTTGGAACGCAATCTGGCCAGGCAACGCGTGTCCGGAATGGTCACCCTGATCAAAGGACGCTCCTTCGACCCGGAAACGATCTCAGCAGTCCGTCAGGCGCTTGGCACAGATGAAGTTGGCCTGCTGATTCTTGACGCCGATGCCGGTAAACGGCGCGACATCGAGTGTTACCGCGATAAATTGGCAGAGGGATGTTGGATGGTGATCGACGATTATTGCGGAGCCGATTCAAACGTAAAGAGCGCACCGAGCCGCGCTGACGTGGACGCGCTGGCCGCCGCGGGCGCGTTGGAGCCGCTGGGCTTTTACGGCTGGAGCACATGGGTGGGCCGCTGGCGCGGATGCGGGGGTGAAGTTATTCGTTAACAATTTACAAGGCTGACGCTGCCAAAATTGACTATGACACTCGTCGTTGGAGCTACAGGGCTGCTCGGGACGGAAATCTGCGGGCGTCTCGCGTCTGCCGACAAACGGTTTCGCGCGGTGGTCCGATCGACTTCTGACCCGGCGAAAACAGAGGCGCTGAAGCAATTTGGCGGCGAACTCGTCGAAGGCGACTTGAAGGACCGCGCTTCGCTGGGTCGTGCCTGTGCCGGAGCAACGGCGGTCACCACAACTCCGACCGCGATCCATTCCCAGCAGCCGGGCGACACCTTCGAGACTGTCGATTTGCGCGGACAAATGCAGCTCATCGATGCCGCGCGCGCAGCGAAGGTCGGTCAGTTCGTTTTCGTGTCCGTCTCAGGTAATCTCTTAAAGCACGGCGACAATCCGTTATTCGATGCGAAGCAGGCCGTGGAGAATCATCTTCAACGAAGTGGGCTCACCTACACCATTCTGCGGCCGACCTTTTTCATGGAGATCTGGTTAAGCCCGCATCTTGGATTCGATTTTGCAGACGGCAAAGCAACGATCTACGGCTCGGGCGAAAATAAGATCAGCTACATTTCCTTGCACAACGTCGCCGATTTCACCGTGGCGGCTCTATCCAACGCCGCCGCCCGAAATGCAGTGCTCGAGCTCGGCGGGCCGGAAGCGCTCACTCAACTCGAGGTCGTCCGAATTTTTGAGGAAATCACGGCGCGCACATTTGAAAAAAAGTTTGTTCCCGAGGAAGCGCTTCGGGCGCCCGAAACGGCGGCCAGTAATCCTGTCGAACAAAAATTTGCAGACCTCACGCTCGCTGCCGCTCGCGGCGATAACATCGATATGAGCGATATGTTCAAGAAATTTTCGGTGCGTCCACGCTCAGCCCGTGAATATGCGAAACTTGTCATGGGCGGCACGTGAATCAGGCGCAAAAGTAATCCTCGACCATCAGCCGTCACGCTTCTTCGGGACCGATGACGAGATGAATTACCCCGTTCGGCGCAGAAATGAAGAAGCCGTTGAAATCTTCGCTCAATTGCTCCACTTCATCGCGCCGCTGCACGCCGTGCACATTCAGGAACGACGCGGCAGCTTCGGTGTCGTTGGTTTCCAGTTCCAGCCAGATATCCGGATGACTCAGGTTCGGCACGCTGTCGATCCAGAGCCGGTTCGGGCCGAATTGAAAAATGCAGCCGTCTTTTTCTTCTTCGATTAGTGGCAGTCCGAGCGTATCGCGATAAAAAGCCACTGTCTGCTTATATGTGTGGCTGGGGCATTTGATCGCAATGTTTGCGCCGCCTGAAAATTGCGGCCCTTCAAGTTTGGCAACCATGGGATACCGCCTAGAACGAGCCGAGGGTCGGTGAATGGGCGAATGGGCGAATGGGCGACATCGCCGGTTCACCGTTGCGCCGTTTCGCCGTCTCTCTCGAACCCTGCATCACTCCCCGCCCGTTCCGCCCGGCTCGGTCATCCTAAGCGGGTCCAGTGCGCGTTCGAGTTCTTCGTCCGGCAAGACTTTTTTCTCGCGCGCAATTTCGCGAACTGTGCGCCCGGTTTTCGCGCTCTCCTTGGCGATTTCGGCCGCACGATCGTAACCGATCTTCGGCGTGAGACTGGTCACCATGGCCATGGAAAGCTCCACCAGTTCGCGGCAGCGCTCTTCGTTCGCGACGATGCCGCGCACACATTTCTCGCAGAAAATATCGACCACGTTGGCCAGCAACCGGATCGATTCGAGAAGATCGTGCGCCATGACCGGCATCATCACATTGAGCTCGAAATTCCCGTTCGCGCCTGCCCAGGTGATGGCCGTATCGTTGCCGATCACCTCCGCGCACACCATCATGAGTGATTCGGACATCACCGGATTCACTTTGCCCGGCATGATCGAGCTGCCAGGTTGCGTTGCGGGAAGCTGAATCTCGCCGATGCCGCAACGCGGGCCGCTCCCGAGCCAGCGAATATCGTTCGCGATCTTGAACAGACTCACCGCGATTGTTTTCAAATGACCGCTCACTTCGACAACCGCGTCCTTCCCGCCCTGCGCTTCGAAATGATTTTTGGCCTCGTAAAATGCGATGCCGGTCCGCTGTTCGATGTGCCGCAGCATTTTTTTCGGAAGATCGGCATGCCGATTCAATCCCGTGCCGACTGCTGTTCCGCCAAGCGCAAGCTCGCGTAAGACTTCAATCGCTTTCTGCGCGCGTTCCTTCGCATAAGCAACCTGCTGCGCGTAACCGGAAAATTGCTGACCTAGGCGGATCGGCGTGGCGTCCATCAAATGGGTCCGGCCAATTTTGATGATGTGCCAGAATTCCTTGGCCTTGGCTTCAAGCGCGTCGTGCAATTTTCCCAAGGCCGGGATCAACCTGTTCTTCAATTGCTCGGCGGCGGCGATGTGGATGGCCGACGGAATCACGTCATTGCTCGATTGGCCCATGTTAACGTGATCGTTTGGATGGACCGGGTCGTGCGATCCGATCGGTTTACCCTCAAGCTGGGCGCACCGGTTCGCGACGACTTCGTTCGCGTTTGTGTTTGTGCTGGTGCCCGAGCCGGTCTGAAAAATGTCCAGAGGAAAGTGGTCGTCGAGTTTTCCCTCGGCAACTTCCTCGGCAGCCTGCACAATCAGCGCTGCGCGCTCTGCGTCGAGCAGACCGAGATCGTGATTGGCCTGCGCGGCAGCCCATTTAATGAGACCCAATGCGCGAATGAATGGCCGCGAGAACCGGTAACCGCTCACTGGGAAATTGAGCACCGCGCGGTGAGTCGAGGCGCCATGGAGCGCGCCCGCGGGCAGGGTCATCTCGCCCATCGAATCTTTTTCTGTTCGCGTCGGCTTCCGGGTCATGCCGAACGATCCGCGCCAACGCCGGCCAGCCTGGAAAAACCTTTGGACTGCGCGGTGCGTCGTTCACGACCATGCGGCGCGGGCGTCTTGTGAAAAACTGTAATGAACATTGGCGGGATATTTTGCAGGAAATATTCCGATTCGGCGTGCTGGAAAACCGTGGCGTGCTGCTTTAATTCGTTGGTGACCTGGTAAATGATGAAACTGCCACCCGGCTTGAGCGCCTCATAAGTCTTCCTCAAGAGCGCGCGCTTCTTGTCGATCTTGAGAATGCTGAACGGGATGCCCGAAAGAATGTAATCGCAGTGGGTGAAGCCACGGCGTTTTAATTCGTACGGCAGCGAAGCCGCGTCTCCGTGGATCACATGAACCCGCGGATCGCCTGCAAACTGCCATTCGAGCGAGCGCGCGAGGGCCGCGTCGAGCTCAAAGAGAAGCAGATGCGAATCTTGTGTCATCCGCCGCGCGATCCCGCGCGAATGCACGCCTTCGCCCGGGCCGTACTCCGCGATCACGCGCGGACCGCTAAAGTCCATTTTGCTGGCGACGCGTTCCACCAGCGCCTTCGAGCTGGGAACGATCGACGCGATCTGAAACGGGCGCTTGAGGAAGCGCTTGAAAAACAGGGCACTCACGGGGAAGCAACAGTCGTCTCGGCTGCCCAAGTTGTCCAGTCATGAAGTAGCAGACGAATGCAGGTGATCTGTGATCAGTGAACCGTGATCGGAATGGCGATCGGCCTCTTCCGCGGTCTTGACTGCTCACCGATCACCGATCACTTATCACTTCTAATTGAAGTGCGCGGTTAGCTCAGTGGTAGAGCACTACCTTGACACGGTAGGGGTCAGAGGTTCGAACCCTCTATCGCGCACCATTTCTTAAGCATGCTTCGCAGAATTACGCTTCTCGTCTTGATGATGGCGATCATCTCAAGCGCTTCGGCGGTCGTGAGTGGTTAGTCAAAAAGTGAATCCAGTTCCGGCGGTCGACAAGACTTGGTCATATACGCACCTCAGCCGCGGTATCCACTCGACGCGAATATGAGAGGTCAGGCCGGAAGCGGAGTGGTCCTGCTTGAGATAGATCCACGCACGGGTAACGTCTTTTCAGCACGAATGTTAAAGAACACGGGCTGGGGAATTCTTGACAATGCCGCTCTCTGGGTGTTTAGGCAGTGGCGCTTCAAACCAGGTACGGTTTCTTATGTTCGGATACCAATCAGTTTTGCTAGGCGAAGAGTGCGATAGTAATGTCAATGTGCAGCTCATCTGAAATTTTAAGCAGCGCGATCGCCGCGACGAAAGAAACGTTGCAATCGCTCATAAAACTTGAACCACAAGTCGCGAAGGCTGCGGACTTGATCGAGCAATGTTTGCGTGCGGGGAACAAACTACTCGTTTGCGGGAATGGCGGTAGCGCGGCTGATGCGTCCCATTTTGCGACTGAGTTAGTAGTGCGCTTCGCCGGAGACCGCCCTGCTTATCCGGCGATTTGCCTCGCAGGCGATGGCGGGCTTCTCACCGCAGCGGGAAACGATTATGGCTTCGATGAAATTTTCGCGCGCCAGGTCGCGGCGTTCGGCCAGCCGGGGGACTTACTCATTTGCCTGACCACTTCTGGCAAATCGAAAAATGTGATACGCGCTCTGGAGGAAGCCAAAGCGCGCAAAGTGAAAACGATTGCCTTCCTCGGCCGCGACGGCGGATCAACCATTGGCATGGCCGACGTCGATCTTTTGATTCGCAGTAACTCAACTGCGCGAATCCAGGAAGCGCACCAGCTCTTGCTTCATGTACTGTGCGAGATCATCGAGGCGCGGCTCAATCCTGATCCTTTAGCCGCTTCGCTGCCTGGCACGCCGAAGCGCGGCGAAGGCGGGTACGAAGCGAAACACTGATGGAGGAAACGCGCGTGCGCCCATAGGGCGACGGCTACAGTCACTCCGATTTCTTCAGCAGCCTCTCGCGCTCGCGATTGAGTTGCCGCCGCTCGCTTGCGGTTAAACTTCCAATGCCGAACTTCGAAATTTTGTCGAGAATCGGATCGATCGATGAATAAACATCATCCGATTCCGTCCGCTCGCCGCCGGATCGCGGTCGCATTTTCGGAACGACATGGTATTTCGGCCTGGAAGCGAACCGCTCTTTCAAGGCATTCCACCAGGCAAGTTCCGGCCCCGCCCCCCGCAATTCAATAAAAAGGAACGCCGCCCCGATGCTGGTCCAGACCACGACCAGGTCGCTCCACGCGTGATAGGCGAGAAGTTGGAACGTGTAAACCCCGGCAAGAATAAGTGCGATCCATTTTGCCATGATCCGGAGAAACAACTCGACACGGGGATAGATCGTGGCGAAAGCAACAAAGATTCCAAAGTGCAACGCTGGCGAACCGGCGAGGGCGGAATGCTGCCAAAGGCCCCAGATCGTGAGCAGCGCCGCGGGCGTGATCAATAAAACGAGGTAGAGCGCGATGTAGGCGCGCCGCCCGACAAAACGTTCCACTTCCCGCCCGAAGACGAACAGGAAATACATCTCGACCGCGAACCACAGCAGCCCGGAGGGGAAATGCACAAAGGCGTAGCTGCCGAGTCGCCATATCTGCAGGCCATTCCAAATGCGTGCGCTGTCGAAAACAAAATAATTGAGCGTACCACCGAGGCCGGGAATTGCGGTCAGGATACAGGCCAGCACCGCGCAAACGACATGCACCCCCACCAGCATCGTGGTCACATCGACTGGATAGCGACCCATCCACGCAACCGGCCGATAATCATCGGAGGTGGTGACCCCGAACATGTTTTCAATTAATGCCGCGCATTGCTCTTACGCAAGCGTGATTCGCGATTCAACGTAGCGAAGCCGTCCACTTGTCACGCCGTAGCCTTGGCGAAGGCGGATTCGTGGTTAAGATGGACATTCTCGCTTTTATGAAAAATCCCGCGCCTGCGATATTCCCGCCGAACGGGATCGGTGACGCAAGACCAGCCAATCAAGCCGTGCTCGATTGGGTGCATGAAATCGCCACGCTCACGGAACCGGAAAATATTTTCTGGTGCGACGGCTCGGAGCGGGAAAAGGATTTTGTCATCGCTGAATCGGTCAAACAAAATGTCCTGATTAAACTGAACGAAAAGAAAGTTCCCAGCTCCTATTTGCATCGTTCAAACCCGAACGATGTCGCGCGGGTCGAGCAATTCACCTTCGTCTGCACACCAACCAAAGACGAAGCCGGCCCAACCAATAATTGGTCTGAGCCGGGAGAAACGTACGCAAAGCTTCGCGGCCTGCTCAAGGGCGCCATGCGCGGGCGCACCCTCTTCGTCATTCCCTACATCATGGGTCCGGCGGATTCGCCACTCGCTAAAGTCGGCTTTGAAATTACCGACTCAAAATATGTCGCGCTCAACATGCGCATCATGACGCGCCTGGGCGCGGTCGCAGTCAAACGGCTGGGCAACGATCCAAACGCAGAATGGAACCGCGGCGTGCATTCATTGCTGGACGTGAATCCTGAGCGCCGCTTCATCTGCCATTTTCCGCAGGACAACACCATCATTTCGGTGGGCTCCGGTTACGGCGGCAATGTTTTGCTCAGTAAGAAATGTCTCGCGCTACGGATTGGATCGTATCTCGCGCGCAAGCAAGGTTGGATGGCGGAGCACATGTTGATCCTCGGCGTGGAATCGCCTGAAGGCAGAAAGCACTACGTGGCTGCGGCGTTTCCCAGTGCGTGCGGCAAAACCAATTTCGCCATGCTCATTCCGCCGACGCATTTCAATGGCTGGAAGGTCACAACCGTCGGCGACGACATCGCCTGGATGCAGGTGCGCGACGGGGGGCTGTGGGCTGTGAATCCGGAGAACGGTTATTTCGGCGTCGTTCCCGGCACGAGTTACAAATCGAATCCGAACGCGATGAAGTCGATCGAGCATGACACGCTTTACACC
>QHOF01000567.1 GCA_003219335.1 Verrucomicrobiota bacterium
ATCAACGTGATATGGTCGCGCCTAAATATAAGATTTGGCTTCACTCTTGCTCTAACGCAGCCGGGGGTGGCGAGAGTTTTAATGCGGTCGATCTAGTTTTCCATATACTTCCCGGCGGAGCTATGTCCAGGTAGTGTGGCAGAAGTCTTCTTTGCGTGCTTAGCGCCTGCCTGTGCATGTACGCACGCAGACAGGTCTTAGCGCGATACCGTTTCAACTCGCCTTCCCGCTCACGGTTTGTTTACTGCTAACTGCTTACTGCTCACTCTGACAATGCCTAGCCAATTCATCCCCTTCCACGTCCCCGCGATCGGCGCGGAGGAAATTCGGGCGGTAGTTGACACACTAGAATCCGGTTGGTTAACGAGCGGGACAAAGGTCAAAAGATTCGAAGATGATTTCGCCGAGTACGTTAATTCGGGAACCGCCGCTCTTCACCTGGCACTGGATGCGATAGGGATTCGCCAGCACGATGAGGTCATAGTTCCCACCATGACCTTCACCGCGACAGCAGAGGTAGTACTTTATTTCAGGGCCAAGCCGGTGCTTGTAGACTGCCAGCGCGATACTCTCAACCTGGATCCGAATCAGATCGCAGCGGCGATTACCTCCAAGACTAAGGCAATCATCCCGGTCCATTTTGGCGGTCAACCATGTGATATGACCCCGATCCTAGAAATCGCCAAAGCCTACAAGTTGAGAGTTATCGAAGATGCGGCTCATGCTCTCCCGGCAACTTACCGAGGTAAAAGAGTAGGCACTATCGGTGACATTACCTGTTTCTCTTTTTACGCAACGAAAACGATCACTACGGGCGAAGGCGGAATGGCCACAACGGAGAACTCAGAATGGGCTGAACGGATGCGGATGATGAGTCTCCATGGAATCAGTCATGACGCGTGGAAACGTTATACGAAAGAAGGTTCTTGGTACTACGAAGTAATCTGCCCTGGATTTAAGTACAACTTGACGGACATCGCAGCCGCCATTGGGATTGAACAATTAAGCAAATGCACAGAGTTGTGGAAGGCTAGAAAACGGATCGCTTACGTCTATGACAAGTGTTTCGCCGATTTGCCGGAGATACAAATCCCATCGTGCCAACCTAATCTTGAGCACGCCTGGCACCTATACGTCATTCAGTTGAATTTGGATCATCTCAAGATCACCCGCAATCAATTCATCGAGGAGCTGCGAGAACAAGGAATCGGAACATCGGTTCATTTCATCCCGCTTCACCTTCATCCCTATTATCGTGACACGTTCGGGTACAAACCTCAGGACTTCCCGAATGCCAGGTTAGCTTTCGAACGGATCGTCTCCCTTCCAATTTATCCTAGGATGACCGAAGCAGATGTCGAAAGCGTCATTGGAGCCGTAAGCAAAATTGTTAAGCAGAACCGCCGCTGATGAAGCGCACATTTGACATCGGGGTCTCTTTTGTTGGGCTTATCTTGCTCTCCCTGTTGATGCTTCTCGCGGCTCTCGCCATTAAGCTGGGGCGAAGGGTTTCATCCCTTCTTGATCTACAAATTCCGTACTATGCAAGAAGCATCTGGCAGACGTCGTTCACTTACTGTGGGGGACGATCCGCGGATCACTCCAACGGGACGCTTGTTGCGCAGGACCAAGATCGATGAGGTCCCGCAACTCATTAACGTACTCAAGGGAGACATGTCGTTTGTCGGACCGCGCCCGGAAGTCCCGGAGTTTGTCGAATTATTTCGCTCCGAGTATGAAGAAATTTTAAAGGTACGTCCAGGAATCACTGACCTCGCTTCGCTAAAATATCGTGATGAGGCGGCGGTTCTGGAACAGTCCGAGAATCCTGAAGAGGAATATCTGAGGCGCGTGTTGCCGGACAAGATCAATCTGAGCAAGGAATATATCAGCCGGTCATCTTTTTTCTTCGATCTTACATTGATCTTAAAGA
>QHOF01000171.1:0-12014 GCA_003219335.1 Verrucomicrobiota bacterium
ATTGCATTTCATCGATGAAAAAAGCGAAAAGGAAGCGGTGATCGCTCGGGCGCAACTGCAGCAAATGGTCCATTACGCCGAGACGCGCGAATGCCGGCGCGCCACCCTGTTGGGATATTTCGGCGAAAGATTTTCGAAGCGACCGTGCGACGGTTGCGATAATTGTTTGCAGCCGCGCGAAACTTTCGACGGAACTGTGCACGCGCAGAAATTTCTTTCCTATCGCATCCACGCCAGACATGGATTCGGCTTCGGCTTGAATCACGTTGTCGATATTCTCCGCGGGGCGGACACGGAAACGATCCGGCAACGCCGGCATAATGAACTTTCCACTTATGGTATTGGCCGGGACTTGAAGCGCGACGCCTGGCAGGCGATCGGACGCGAGCTGTTGCGCCTGGGACTCGTCGAGTCTGCTCCCGGCAGATTCGCGACATTGACCCTGACGCCAGCGGGTCGCGAAGTATTGCGAAGCCGAACACCGATCACGCTGACCAAACAGATCGACATCGCCGCACCGAAAGAGAAGCCGCCAGCAGGCGCCATCGAATGTGACGAACTGCTCTTTGAACAACTGCGCGCTTTGCGCCGCAAACTTGCAGATGAGCGCGATGTGCCCGCCTACGTCATTTTCTCCGACGTTTCGCTTCGTGAAATGGCGAGAAATTATCCGACGACCGCGAGCGAGTTTCGTCGCATCCCCGGCGTTGGCGAACAGAAGCTAAAGGATTTCGCCCAGCCGTTTCTCAGCGAGATCAAAAATTATCTTGCGACGAATCCGCGCAGGACATTCTCCGAAAAAGTCGATTTGTTGTTCCCGCAGCGCCGGCCCCGCTTGAACGATAGTCAGACGGAGACCTTGCGGCGGTTTCAAGCCGGCGAAACCGTCGAGAAAATTGCGCGAGCCAGAGGCTTTGTGCGGAGCACGATTTACAACCATCTTCTGGCGGCGATCCAATGCGGCAAGCTCCTGCAGGCACGAGAGCGATTCTTCACGCCTCCGCAGGAAAAGGAAATCGCAGCGGCGTTTCGCCAGGCGCCGGGCGGAACACTTGTTGATGTCAGCGCGCTACTCGGCGGAAAGTACGACATCGGTCTGCTACGCATCTTCAGGACACTCGCAGGCAATTAGCAGCAGGATAACCGCGAAGATGCGCAATTGCCGAAAAAAGACCTGCAGCCTCGATCCGGTAACCCGTAAAATCGAACCATGACTCGCCAGCGATTCGGGACAATGGGGTTGTCGATCTTGCTGGCGACTCCTGTTTACGCGGCAAATTCATTCTTGGATGCACGCGATGACAAACCGACCTCGGCCAGATTTCGCGGCACGGAATGGGGCGATGAAATCCCGCAGGACGAAATTCCGCTTACGGCGCAGGTGGTAACAACGCGCATTGCCAACATGCCGTGGGGCGCGATTTTCAAAATCGAATTTGTGAATGTGAAATCCCGTGCGCCGCAGCCGCGCAAGATCCAGCCTAAATATTTCGTCGTAACTGACGATCTGATCGCTTTGGTAAACGAGGAAGACATTCCCGCCGCGATCAAGCGCAATTCAACACGGGCGAAATTTATGGCATCACGAGCGGCAGCTTCGATCACGAAGACGGATCATGGAAAACGACAATCAGACTCAAAGGCGACCTCTGCATTTACGATGCGAGCCATCCCTCCGGTCATTTCAAAAAAGTTGTCTGGAAGAAAGGAGTCGGATTAGTTGAATACGCCAGCGGCTACGGCGCGCACGCTGACGGCTACGGATTGAAACGCGCAGCAAAAAGGTAAAGTTGCGAATCCGCGGCAGCTTTTCAGAAACCCAAGCGCTTATGCAATCCCTGCTTTACTTACCGCCGGCGATTTCGTTTTTGATCGTATCAGGAATCACGACAGCAATTGCGCTCGCAGGCCTTTACCTGGTGCGAAGGAAGTATCCCGCGGAGGTGTTAAAGGAAAATCACGAGGTAGCGGCAATCATTTTCAATGCGTTCGGATTGTTTTACGGAGTGATGGTCGCGTTCGTTGTGTTCGTTACATGGAGCGGATACTCCGATGGGACCAAAAATCTGGAGATGGAAGCCAATGAAGTGGACGACATTTTTCACAGTGCGCAAGTATTGCCCGAGCCCGCGCGTTCGGTCATACGCCAGGGACTCATGGATTATACGGCTTCGGTTTATGACGAACTGAAGGCAATGCAGCACGGCGAAATAGCCCTTCATTCCACCGGGGCCATGCCGAAGCTTCTAACAACATTTTATCAACTGGATGAGAAGTCGGTAACCAACAGAGAACTCTACGCCGACACATTAACACGCGTAAACAACCTCGCTGAGTACCGCCGGCTGAGAATATTTGCGGCGAACGACACCGTGCCATCAGCGATCTGGCTGGTGTTACTTATCGGTGGAGTGTTCACCGTGTCGTACACTTTTTTCTTCGGAATGAAAAACATCAAGGCGCAGTACGTGATTACGACTACGCTTACGGTGACGATTACATTGATCTTATTTTTGATCTACGTCCTTGACCATCCGTTTACGGGCGCGAACAGAGTGAGCACGGAACCGCTGAGACAAGTGATGGAGGTAATGCAAAAAGAGTGATTACTCCCACGCTTCGGCTAAACTTTGGCTGATCGTTAGCGCCGCTTCCGCTTCGGCTTGCCTTTGCGCTTGGTCTTGGCCATTCTGCGCAGCTCCGCTTTGCTCATCGATTTGAACATGCTTCGTGAAGCACCTTTGAGCGACGAAACCTTACGTTCCCCACGTTTGGCAGCCAAAGCGGCGCCAGCGGCCATTTGTTGTTTCTTTGATTTTGCAGGCATACACAAATGATTCGTTTGCTGAGTACAATGCGGACTGGCTCACCGTATTGGGCGCAGCCGCCAGAAGAAATAAACCGGAACGCCGGTTAACACGATCAGGATGCCAATTCCCGACGTGGCAGGCGCGAGCCACGCTAGATCAACAATCAACAGCCCCGATAGCAGAATCGACACGATGGGCACGAAAGAATAACCCCAAGTGCGATATGGGCGCTCGGCATCCGGTTGCTTTCGTCGCAAAATGATTAGCGCAACAACCATCAGAAGGTAAAAAAGTAGGTCGGCCGAGACGATGTATTCGAGCAGTTGATTGTAAACATTTCCGTAAGTGATTCGGCCCGTCGCCGCACCGACTGTAACCGTGCGCGGTAACGTCAGCAGCGCGGTCCAGATTCCCTGCGCCACCAAAGCTGCCGCGGGAACACGAAAACGGTTTGTGGTCGCGATTTTTTGAAAAAACAATCGATCGCGCGCCATCGCATAGTAAACGCGGGCTCCGGCGAGAATGAGCCCGTTGTCGCAGCCGAACGTGGAAATCATGATCGCAGCCGCCATGCACATCGCGCCCGGGCGACCGAACGCCGCGTTCATCATTGCCACAGCGACGCGATTTTGTGGGGCGCGCTGGATTTCCGGAAACGGCAGCACTGCGAGATATGCAACGTTGGCCAGCAAATAGAGAACGACCACGATGCCACAACCGCCCACCAGCGCGCGCACGAGATTTTTCCCTGGCTCGCGCACCTCGCTGCCGATGAACGTGACATTCGTCCAAGCAGTCTGCGCGAAAAGCGGACCGACCATCGATCTTCCAAAGAGGAGCGCGAGCCCTAGTCCGCCAACCAATGTGAAACCGGGCTGTGCGATCTGCGGGCTCCAGCCGTTAGCCCACGAGTTCCACCATGCCGCGTTCCGCGCTGCGCTGGTCGAATGCAAGCCTAACGACAAGCCGATCACCACCACAGCGGCCAGCGCGGCAGTCTTTGCAAACGTGAATGTGTTCTGGACAATCTTCCCAACTTCGAGGCCGCGCGTGTTCGTCCACGTCAGCAGCGCGATTAACGCGATCGCCACCAGTTGTTCCATCGACAAGCTGATCGCGTAACCACCTACCGAGATTGGTGCGACCAGGTAATTGTCGGGTGAAACTGCTGTGACGAAAACGCCGAGAAATTTTGCGAATGCAATCGCTACTGCGGCGATGGTCCCCGTTTGAATCACCAGAAACAACGTCCAGCCGTACAAAAATCCGAGCGGCGGCCCGTATGCTTCGCGCAGGAAAACATAAACGCCGCCCGCGCGCGGCATCATGGTCGCGAGTTCCGAACAACAAAGCGCGCCAGTGATCGTCAACAAACCGGCAATTGCCCAAGCGAGCAGGAGCCAGCCCGGCGCGCCGCTCAATCGCGATGATTCGGCCGAGGTAATAAAAATGCCCGACCCGATCATCGAGCCGATCACGATCATCGTCGCGTCAACCGGCCCAAGCGCGCGAACCAGGCTGGTCCCCTCGCGCTGATTGTCGATTTTGTCGCTCATTGCCGCGTCACTGCAGCCAGTTTCGCAAAAGGCCGTCGAATGTTCCGGTGTTTCCCAATTCTGTCATGTCCGCCACGGCGGATTCGTCCTGCGGCGAATTGAGCGAAGCGCCTGCCAAGCCGTAGCTTTATGCGAAGGCTGGAAACATCTCTGGCTATTCTGCTCGAGTTGCTTTCGAATGATCTGTCGTTCTTCCCTTCGCTCAGAATGACAAGGCTGTTACCGTGAACTCTTCGGAGCGCTGATTCTCACGCCTTCATGTTCGAGCTGCGCTCGCAATTCGCGCGCGAACTCAACTGCACCGGGTGTATCGCCGTGAACGCAAATCGTTTCGCCGCGCACATCCACATCGCGGCCTTCAACGGAGCGCACTTTGCCTTCGCGCAACATTCGCAGCACGCGCGCAGCAGCTTCTTTGGGATCGTGTAGCAATGCATCCGGTCGGGTGCGCGGAACCAGCCAGCCGTCATTCAAGTAATTGCGATCGGCGAAAATCTCGCGCGCGACTTGCAAACCCTGCGCCTCGCCGGCCCGGGCGAGCTCGGTGTTGTCGGGCGCGAACAGAATTAACTTTGGATCGACCGCGAGGATTGCGTGTGCAATCGCTTCCGCCAATTTTTGGTCGCGCACCGCCATGTTATAAAGTGCACCGTGCGGCTTCACATGATTCGCACGCGTGCCTGCGGCAATCGCCAGCGAATGGAATGCTCCGATCTGGTAAACCAGTTGGGCGAACAGTTGCGGGAGGGGAACGATGATCTCTTTTCGCCCGAGTCGAAGCTCGGGTGAGCGCCGATGGCGACGTCTTTTCCTTTAGCTGCGCGGATCGACGCGAAGATCGACAGCGGATCACCGGCGTGAAAACCGGTCGCGATGTTTGCCGAGCTGATGAACTCGAACAGTTCGCGGTCGTGGCCCGAGCCTTCTCCCAGATCGGCATTGAGATCAACGGACAAGTTCATCACGATTGGAGACTAAGACCGATGCGGAAACGCTCAAGCTCACGCTCGCGTTCAAGCAGAAGCCGGTGCGCGTCGGCCGGCGAAACTTCGGAAAATCGAACGTGATCGCCGGCGCGAAGCTGCGCCGCAATGCCAAGATCAACCGTGATCACGTGCGCTATTTTCGGATAACCACCAATGGTTTGGCAATCGCCCAAAAGCAAAATCGGTTTTCCGCTCGGTGGGACCTGCATCGTGCCGGGGGCAACCGCTTCGGAAATGAGATCAACATTGTCCATTCGTTTCAATTCCGGGCTCTCGAAGCGTACGCCCATGCGATCGGAATCGGGTGAAACAGCGAATGCTTCGCTCGGTAATTGTTGAAGGGTCGAAGGGTTGAAGCGGTTCCAATCGACACCGCGAACAAAACGCAAAATCGGCTCGCGCTTTGCCGGGATCACCCAGTCGTGTGGGCCGGTCCACGAGGAAATAGCTGTAGCCGGGATCGGCGACCCCGGCCATGTGAGCAGCGGAAGAACATCCCCGTCACGCAAAACGCGTCCTTCAAACCCGCCAAACTGTGCGCGTAAATCCGTAGAGCGACTTCCGAGAACAATCGGCACGTCCACTCCGCCGGAAATCGCGAGCCAGCATCGGCAACCAATTTGAGGAGGGCCGAATTTCAATTGGTCGCCGGACTGCCAGTGCGCTACATGGCCAGCCCGCAACGTTCGTGATCCAACTTGCACATCGAATTCGCCACCGCACCACGCGACGACTCGCTCATCATCAAAGCGCAACTGCAAACCGCCAGACGTGATTTCTAGCCCCGCTACCGATTCGTCGTTGCCGACGAGCAAATTCGCCACGCGCAGCGCGAAGGGATCGAGCGCGCCGCTTGTTGAAACACCGAACTGGCGAAAGCCAGTGCGCCCAAGATCCTGCACTGAGGTAAGAAAACCCGCGCGCATAATATTCGCTGTCATTCCGACCGAAGAGGAGGAATCCCGGTGCAAAATTGTGGGTGCTGTTACGGGATCCCTCGACTTCGCTCGGGATGACGGCTTGGTGCTCGCAGCGTCAAACTCCTCTCGCGTGATCGCGCGCAAACGCACCCGATCACCCGCGAGCAACAGCGTGGGCGGATCTTTTTCGGGATCAAACAAGCGCAATGGCGTTCGACCAAGGAGATTCCAGCCGCCGGGCGAGCGCAACGGATAAATTCCCGTTTGCGCGCCACCAATCCCGACCGCACCGGGAGGAATTTCCTTGCGCGGCGTGGCCCGGCGCGGCGTCGCCAATTTCTTCGGCAACCCTGCCAAGAACGGAAAACCGGGGACGAATCCGATGCAGGTCACGCGGTAGTCAGCCGTGCTGTGAAGCTCGACAACTTCCTTTGTCGAGAGCTGTGCATGACCCGCGACATCGTCGAGATCGGGAGCGAACTCCGAATCGTAACAAACTGGAATTTCCACTACGCGCCGCGCACGCGGGCGGCGTTGACGTGGCGGGACAGAAGATAGCGCCTTGCGAATTTTCGTCGCAAGCCAATCAAAGGACTTGTCCGGTGCTTCGCTCGATTTAACGACAGCAACTGGATCAAAGAACACTGCGACGCTCGTGTAAGCTGGCGCGAGTTCAATCACACCGGGAATTCCAGACTTGCGAAGCTGTTGAAATGCACGGAGGACCTCGTTCAGTGTTTCCTCCGGCGCGTCGTTAAATTGATCGCGGACGCGCACAATCAGCGCAGAATCTCCGAGGGGAATGATTTCCATTGGCACGATGATATTTGCACAGAGGACGATGTCGATCTTCGCGCGCGGGGCCGAGTATGCGCGAAATGGAACGCGTTGCCCTCAACACGTGTCCAAGCGACCGCGCCTTTGGCGCCAAACTTCCCGGCTGCCGCCCTTCCGGAGAATCAACTCTTGCGCTTCCCGCGACTGGTTAGGCATCGTCTTCGGAGAAGCCGATCCACCACGATTACTCTGCGCGCTTTGCCCCAATCTCGATGTTAATCGCAACCGTCTGGCTGATCCCGGACACGGTCTCGGTCGCTGGTGAAAACATCAAGTTAAAATCGCGGCGTGTGATTGAGTCAGTGCTCACTGCCCAACGTGTCCGGGTTGTATCATTCATCGGCGTCAGTAGTTTCACATGTAGGGTGATCGGCCTAGTCACTCCGTGCATTGTGAGCTCGCCGAGAATGTCGCCGCTTTGCGGCCCGGTGCGTTTTACGCTTCGGCTCTTGAATGTAATGTAAGGGAATTTTTCGATGTTAAAGAATTCCGCGCTGCGCAGGTGATCGTCCCTTTTTTTGATGCGCGTGTCGATGCTGCGCACGTCGATCTGCGCCGTGACCGAGGAATTCTCCGGACGCTCGCGATCAAGTTCGATCCTGCCGCTGAACCTTGTGAATTTTCCATGCGTCGTGCCGAGGAACTGATGCACGCTGAAACCGATCGTTGAGCCGGACGGATCGAACTTGTAGCTCTCCTTCGCTGATGCGGTGGAGCAAAGTCCAGCGAAAACAAGACTGGCTGCGCTAAACTGGAGTAATGTTTTCATGGCCACTAAGGCTTCGGTTGTTGGGATACATCGTTTCACACCGTCTAGCATGCAATGCTTTTGCGCGCCCCAAAAGCGGCGAAGACCGCCACACTCCAAAACGTGGCCGTGAATTTCCATGCCCGATTCGCGCTTGCGTTTTGGAGTGGTGCGCTGCTGCGCCGCTTTTCACCGATCTCACGGCGTGCGCGCGGCCAGCGTTTTCAACAGCGGCGTGCGCGAAAGCGGCAGGCGCCCGAACAAATTTCCCAACGCAAACGCCGGATCGGCTTTCAGCTTTTTCTCATCGTGCACACCAGCGATGCGCGCCAGCTCAGTCTCGAAATGGGCCACCGCACGCGGCGCCGGATCGTTTGCATCGAGGTAACCGAATGCCCGGCGCAAGAGCCCAAACAATTCCGGCTCGCGATGATCGCGCTCGGTGCAAATCTCAATTAGCTCAACAAAATACGCCGCCGTCTGCAAGCGCAGATAGTTACTGCGAATTCCGGCAAACAGATTTTTCAGCACAACCTCTGCGAGCGTGTGCAAATCCGATTTCCGGCTTCGTACGATGGAAATTTCCGCTTCAAAAAACAAATCCAGCTTTCCAGCAAACGGACTTTTCGCGCGGCGCGCGCCTTTGGCGACCGTTTGGATGCAGCCGAACGATTCAGTGCACCACGACACGATCAAGCTCGTGTCGCTGAATTTGCGTTTGCGCAACAGGATGGCAGCACTGGTTTCCATCAGTGCAACTCTAACACGAATAAAGAGACTAGCGGCGCAAGTTGGAGGAACGCGATTTTGCGCGCGGAAAGCGCAGCAAATGGGTGGCGCGTTTTTGTGATGCGTCCTGCGCACACCGGCTGACGCGCAATTCGTGACGGCGCGCACGGAGTGACGCGCCCTACCTGCTTAGCCTGAAGCGCTGTTTTTATCTGATGCAACGCTCAAAGCAACTTCGTGCGAAACTTGAAGAGGCGTGGTCTCTTTCCTGATGCCGACAAGAACTACCGAAACCGCGCGCGTGCCGGAGGACATCAGCGGGCGGCAGCGTCGCGTTCCGGTGGGCGGCATAACGTGGCGGCACACGTTTCGCGCCCTGCGGCATCGCAATTACCGGCTCTTTTTCTGGGGCCAGCTGGTCTCGCTCATCGGGACGTGGATGCAGCAAACCGCGATGAGCTGGTATGTGTATGAGATCACGAATTCCAAGCTTTTGTTAGGCACAGTCGCAGCGGTCGGCTCGGCGCCGATGATGTTGTTCTCGATCTGGGGCGGCGCGCTCGCCGATCTTTACCCAAAGCGTTCGATTCTCCTGTTCACGCAAAGCGCGCAAATGACCTGCGCCTTCCTGCTCGCCGCCGGCGCGTGGGCCGGATTTGCGACGCCGATCTTCATCATCGTTATCGCCGCGCTCAACGGAGTGGCGATGGGTTTCGATATGCCAACGCGCCAGGCGTTCACGGTCGAGATGACGAGCCGGGAAGATTTGCTCAACGCGATCTCGCTCAATAGCTCGATCGTCAACGGCGCGCGCGTGGTCGGTCCTTCAGTTGCTGGTTTGTTGATCGCCGCGGTGGGTGTTGCGATGTGTTTTTTCCTGAACGGCGTGACGTTTATCGCAGTGATTGCCGGGCTGCTCATGATGTGCTTGCCGCCGTTTCACCGGCCGAAACAGGTCGTCTCTGCAAGAGAACACGCATGGAACGGCGTTCTCTATTCCGTGAAGCATCCGCGGGTGCGGACGATTCTTTTGTTGTTTCTGGCTGTCGGTATTTTTGGCTGGTCGTATGCGGTGTTGATGCCGGCTTTCGCACGCGATGTGCTGGGACGCGGCGCCAACGGCTACGGGGGGCTGATGTCCGCCAGCGGCACCGGCGCACTCGTCGGGGCGCTGGTCGTCGCGACCTGGGGACATCTCATTGCGCCGCGCAAGCTCGCTCTCGGTGGTGTTTGGTTGTTCTCGGCGGCGTTGCTGGCAATTTCGTTCACAAGAAATTTTCCGCTCGCGCTTCTGTTTCTCTTCGCGGCCGGATTCGGCATGCTCCTGTTTTTCTCAACTTCAAACACCGTCCTGCAAACAATCGTGCCGGATGAAATGCGCGGACGAGTGATGGGCGTGTGGTCGCTCGTGTTCGGTGCCATGATCCCGCTCGGCAGTCTTGAAGCCGGCGCCGTTGCGCACTGGCTGGGCACATGTTTCGCGCTGGCATTCGGCGCAATCATCTGCGCCGTCTCCGCACTCGTAACCCTTTTCGTCATTCGGCGTCGCGAGGCGCAGAATGCAACATGACCTCAAGTCCTGTGTCTGAGTATTTCTAGTCAGGAAACCAGGAACCCAAGAAAAGAACTAAGCTTATCCCCAGATTCGTGGTTTTCAGATTTTATTTGAATTGTGATCGCGGATCACTTCCGATTGATTTTTTTGCTGCCGCGAAAATTCCGAAACGCAACTATCCATCATTCGATCCCAACAGCTTGAGCAGGCGTAGCTCGTTTTGCGCGAACCAATTTTGGATCTCCTGTGCAGCCTTGAGAGCTTCGATAACGGGTGCCGCGTCGTAGACTTTCCCCCACACTAACGGAACGTCTTTGCCAATAGGGATGGATTTATATTTACCGGGATCACGGGCTTCGAGGGACGAGCCGCGGGTCATCTTCCGTAGCTCCGGAAGAAAGCAATGATGAACGGTGCGCCGCGCCATTGAGGTGCAAATCGACAGCGGATAGATGAGGCTGACTTCCCCAACCGTTGCCGTTTGGTCTCAATCCAAACTTTAGCCTGAGGCAAAAGCTGCGTCCTTGCTTCGTGAAGCGGTTGGCGTCCGCGAGTCACATTGGGCGCAGTATGCGACCGACCGAATCTCGACGACAACATCACTCACATGATCGACGCGCCCGCGCACATGATCCGGTTCCGAAATTTCGGATTCGCATCGCGAACACGATGGCGCGTACCCCATGAGTTTAAACGAACCGTTCCGCCATTTGATCGGTAAACACGCTCGCAGGCACGATTGCCAGCATCACGTCGCCTTAGCGGTTGATGATGTGCAGCGCGCGTTTTTCGACGTTGAGCGCGGCTTCTCTCACGGCTTCGCTCAGCGTTGGGTGCGAATGGCAGGTGCGGCCGATGTCTTCGGAGCTCCCGCCGAATTCAATGACCGAAACGGCTTCGGCGATTAACTCTGATGCGGCGTGATGTAAGATATGCGCGCCGAGAATGCGATCGGTTTTTGAGTCGGCCACGAACTTGACCATTCCTTCAACGTCGTCGCTGCATAGCGCGCGGCTGTTGGCGCGGAACGGAAATTTGCCGATTCGAACGTCGATTCCTTTTTCTTTTGCTTGATCTTCGGTGAGACCAACGCCGGCGAGCTCGGGATTTGTGTAAATAATACCAGCAATCGCGTCGTAGTTTACGTGGCCGGCCTTGCCGGCGATGATTTCTATGCAGGCCATTCCTTCGTCTTCGGCTTTGTGCGCCAGCATTGGCCCGGCGATTACATCGCCGATGGCATAAATGCCTTCCACATTTGTGCGGAAATGTTTGTCCACTTTGATGCGCTTCTTTTCATCGAACTCCACACCCACTTTTTCTGCGCCCAAGCCGTCCGAGAATGGGCGGCGTCCGACTGAGACGAGCACCTTGTCGGCATCGAATTTCAGTTGTTCGCCGTCTTTGGTCGCAGTGACGGTAGCCCGACCATTCTCGACCTTCACTGCTATTACTTTTGCTTCCAGGTGGAACGTCATACCTTGAGCGGTGAGCAAACGCTGAAGCAGGTTCGACAGCTCAAGATCGAACCCGAGAGCGATGCGCGGCAAAAATTCCAGCATCGTGACTTCGGAACCAAGCCGGTTCCAAACGGAGCCCAGTTCCAGCCCTACCGCGCCTGCGCCGATGACGACGAGTTTCTTTGGCGGTTCGGTAAAGGTGAGCGCTTCGGTGCTGCTAACGATTGTTTTGCCGTCAAATTTCGCGAACGGCAGTTCCACCGGTGCGCTGCCGGTGGCGATGACGATATTTTTCGTTTCGATCTCCTGTGTCTCGCCCCTGGAGGATTTAATGGAAACTTTCCCGGGCGCGGTGATTGTGGCCAAGCCTGCGAAGGTAGTGACCTTGTTCGTTTTCATCAGCGTGCGCACAC
>QHOF01000171.1:12044-12517 GCA_003219335.1 Verrucomicrobiota bacterium
ATGACGATGCCGTGCTTTGCGGCCTCTTTTTTAACGAACATGAAATGATCGCTCGAAGTAAGAAGCGCTTTGCTCGGGATACAGCCGACGTTCAGGCAAGTGCCGCCCAGTTCCTTGTCCTTTTCGACTAGGGCGGTTTTCAGGCCGAGCTGGCCCGCGCGGATTGCAGCAATGTAACCGCCCGGCCCCGAGCCGATGATAACGACGTCAAATTTTTCCATAGCGAGATGAGCAATCGCCGAAAACTACGCAGACGCAACTCATCGCTGCGACTTCTCATTAACACCGTGCTTCAGCCCGGTGTTATCCAAGCGCCAAGGTATTCAGCTGTTTCAACAGCTTTCCATCCTCCTCAATGAAGCCGCTGAAACGGCTGGTCGAGTTCTGTCTCCGACAGCACCTGGCTTAAGCCAGGTGTTAATGAGTAGAGGCCAAGGCGGGTAATGGCTTTAAAAATCCAGCGGGAGCTCTTT
>QHOF01000172.1:0-443 GCA_003219335.1 Verrucomicrobiota bacterium
CAGGTGCTGATTCGTCAGGGCATCGAATGTCGTCGCCCGAGCGAGATGTATGTCCGAGCAACGCGCGAAGGAGAGCGCGTTACCGACGTCCGCGTGGGCGGCTATGCCGTGGAAATCCTGCGCGGAACCGTGGTGCTGTGAGTAATTCCCATCGAGACTTAAACGGTCCCTCGAAAACGCTCTCGGGAAGTTTGCGCCGATCATTCGGACTTTCCCGAGCCTGCATCCTGCTTCGCGCTAATGCGCTTCGCAGGATTGGGCACAGTCATTGCGCGAAACAGGATGCCCTCCGAAGCTTCAGCGAAGGAGGGCCGATGTATTACGTCTATCTCATTGAGAGTATTTCTGCAGCACGTGAGCGGTATGTCGGAATAACAACTAATCTTGAACAGCGTCTCCGAGGACACAACGCAAGAAAATCGTCACACACCTCAAAATTCAAG
>QHOF01000172.1:477-2003 GCA_003219335.1 Verrucomicrobiota bacterium
GCGCTATCTCAAATCCGGTTCAGGGCATGCTTTCGCTCGTAAGCGACTATGGTAACAAGGTGCCATAAAATTTTGCACTCGTTATTTGCCAGCCTGAAACGGTCCTTCGAAAATGCTGCCAGAAAGTTTCCGCCGGTCATTCGGATTTTCGCGGGCTTGTAGTTTTTCAGGCAATGATTCTTTCGGTCCCGGTCTGCCGACCGCCGCCATCGCTTCCACTTGAAATTCATCGGGAATGCGAAGCTCTTTGCGCGCTCGATCGTAATCGAATCCTTCCATGCCATGCACCACAAGGCCCTGGTGGAAGCCTTGCAATGCGAAATTCTCCCACGCTGCTCCAGCGTCATACGAATGCGTGACCGACGGTTCGTCATTGTAATCGAAGAATTTTCGAGAAATGAAAACGATGAGAACGGCCGCGTTTTTCGCCCACACTTTGTTTGCATCCACGACCAGATCGAAAAACGTCTGCCAATGCTCAGTGCCGCGACGAGCGTAGAGCGCGCGCCATTGCTGGGCGTTGAATGATGACGGCGCCCAACGCTCCTCTTCCGAAATTTCTTCGCCCGACATTGCGCGCGGCGACCAGCGATCGATCAGAAAAGGTTCGATCGGGTGGTCTGCCTTACGGATTTCGCTACCCTTGATCATATCGGTCGACACGATAGTCGACTACGCATTCTGTGATCAAGACGCTTTGTCACCCTCGCACTTCTCCAACTCCCGCTCAATTCTGGGATCAGGAATCAACCAGAGAAGTGCGACGAAAACGTACAATCCGCCGGCGATCCATGAGTTCACGAACGCGAGCGGAATGGCAATGAGGTAGAGCACCGGCGAAAGCTTTCCTTTCCAATCGCTGCCAACAGCGTGCGCGAGAAGCGATCCGCGGCCTTGCTTCGCGATGATGGTGCGTTGCAGAATATAATAAGCGATCGCCGCCATCAGTAGAACAAAGCCGTAGACAGCGGTTGGCGTGGGAGCGAGACGGTTCTCGCCCACCCAGTCGGTCGTAAAGGGAAAGAGCGACAACCAGAACAGAAGATAAAGGTTCGCCCAGAGGATACCGCCGCTAACTTCCTCAGCGGCTTGGAACAGATGATGGTGATTGTTCCAATAGATCCCGAGATAGATAAAGCTGAGCACGTAACTCAACAAATGGGGCAGCATCGGCTTCAATGCCGCCAATTCGGTCGCGTGTGGCACCTTCAATTCCAGCACCATTATCGTGATGATGATGGCAAGGACTCCGTCGCTGAATGCTTCGAGGCGGCTCGTTTTCATCTTTACGCGGCTCACAGCTTAAGATCTTTGAGCCACCTGCCTGCTGTCTCAACTTCGTTGTTCGTCAGCCCGTGGCCAGCATTGAAAAAACGAATTGTCACATCCGCGCCCGCGCTACGAAGAAGTTCGACCAAACGTTGAGTCTCGGATGTTGGAATGATTGGATCGTCACTCCCGGCGCCGATCCAAACGCGGACCGACGAAAGGTCCGGGAGACTTTCCGGAACCAACGGAACCATGAC
>QHOF01000172.1:2043-2561 GCA_003219335.1 Verrucomicrobiota bacterium
CAACAGCATGCTTGCAGCGATGTTGGCGCCGTTTGAATAACCGACAGCAACGATGTGATCGCCGGCAAACCCGTAATGTTGAGTGGCCGCTGCGACAAACTCCGCCAGCTCGTTCGTGCGCTTTTTTAAATCTTCCAAATCGAATACGCCTTCGGCGAGTCGGCGAAAGAATCGCGGCATTCCGTTCTCCAGCACCTTGCCGCGCGGGCTAAGCAACGACGCATTGATATCCAGCTCGCGTCCAAGCGGGATGAGATCGCGCTCGTTCCCACCTGTCCCGTGCAGCAGAAGTAGTGTCCGGTCCGAACTGCCACGAACGAATTCGTGAATGAAATCGGGCTGCGGCCTCATGATTTACTCGGGACTTGGATCGGTGGAAGAATTTTTTCGATCTGTGAGCGCGCCGATTCCATCCACGGCGGAAGACGTAATTCCGTACCGAGTTCTTCCAGTTTTTCGTCCAAAGTAAAACCGGGTGGCTCGGTCGCGATTTCAAGAAGCACGCCGCCGGGTTCGGG
>QHOF01000172.1:2601-7803 GCA_003219335.1 Verrucomicrobiota bacterium
CGATCACTGGGGTGACGTTGTAGCCAAGATCGACGAGATATTCGCGCCACTGGAGTTGTTCGGCGTCATCCTTCGCGCGAAATGCGATGTGATGCACGGAACCTGAAGCGACTCGCCCCATCCCGGTATCGGGTAAGCAAAGTAGGTCAATGATTCTGCCTGGCGCAGAGTTGTCCAATGAGGCAAAGCGAAATCTGTTTCCCGATTGCTCGATCAAACGATAGCCGAAACTGTCGGTGAGTAATCGCGCGGTTTTGTCGTAACCTTCCAACGCTGCGGATACGCTGTGAAAAGCATGAAGCGCGTGCTGTACAGCGACCGGGGTGTCCGGCCACGGCTCAACCTGCGGGAGAGAACTTGCAGTAATGAGTTCCAGCAAAAGTCCGTCAGGATCAGTAAACCGGATTACTTCTTGTCCGAACCGCGGCGACGTCCTCTCCGCCATGACGTGGTGTTGCTTAAAACGCTCCAACCAGTAACCGATCGAGTCCGGTGAAATTGCGAATGCGGTCGCTTTAATCTGGCCGGTGCCCCGAATTCCGCGTCGCGCGCCGGGCCAGGGAAAGAATGTCAGGATTGTTCCCGGTGTGCCACGACTATCGCCGAAATAGAAGTGATACGTTCCGGGATCATCGAAGTTGACCGTGCGTTTGACGAAGCGCAGACCGAGAAGTCCGACATAGAAATCGAGGTTCCGCTGCGGATCGCTGGCGATCGCAGTAACGTGATGAAGCCCGCGAATCTTGTTTTCCATCAGGCTATGATTCTCTAAACAACTTTACCGTTGCGCCGATAATAATGGACAATTTGGCGGAACAATCAGGCGAATCGCGCTCGGTACGGCTTCATATCGGACGTTCGAAAACTGCATCGGCTCGCCATCCAGGTTGACCGGAATCGCTTCTTCGGTGTGGACCTCGGCCCAAGGGGTTTGCCAATAGGAGATATACTCGCCATCGGGCGAAAGCTCTTGTAACTCGCGTGCAGCGGTGACCAACGCCAGCGCCGGGATATCACGAACGGCGAGGACATCGAGCAACCCGTCATCAACGCATGCTCGACGAGTAACTTGGACACCGCCACCTGCCTGACGACCATTGCCAACGATCGCCACCGGGCCGCTGCCAGTGATTTCGCGATCTGGCAGGGTGAGTCTCCCTCGATAATGATGAAGGTTCGTCGCCAGAATTGCACCCATCACTGCGTACGCGGCAGGGCCGAGCAGGTGTTTAAGCTCTAGCGGAGTAGTCGCTGTGATCTCGGCGCCGAAGCCAATGCTCGCTGCGTTAAGAAACCAATGTTCATTGGCCTTACCGACATCGACCGGTACCTCCCTACCTTCCATACAGAGCGCCAGCGCCTGCTCGGGATCATGCGGAATGCCGCACGAGGTAGCAAAGTCATTCGCGGTACCTAGAGGCACCACTCCCAAAACAGGCCGCGCGACCTCAGAAAGATCCATCAAACCGTGAACTATCTCGTTCAGTGTACCATCGCCCCCGGCAGCAATCAGCAAATCCACTCCGCCTATTTCCGCGACAAATCGTCGGGCATGTCCCTTTTCCGAAGTCACTCTTACTTCGATGGTATGCCCGACCGCTCGTTGCCGGGCGACCGCTGTCTGCAGAGCGTCGTTGCCGGCCGCTTTGCCATTGAGAATCAACTGAACTTTTCTACTCGTTGGCCTCATCCCATCATTGGCGCGTTTAATTTGCCGTTCAGTAATTTCGGCTGGATCGCAATTTTTCCTTCAAGCTTACCCACCGATGTTAGCTCGGTTTTCTTTCCCGACCGTGACATATGGCATGATGAACTCCCTTCGGCTTAAGTTGCAATGGAGAGGTGCCGTGCGCGGCAAGATCAGCCCTGGTCAACCATCGTCATTGACGGTCACGTGGTCACGTGACGTTTTCATAAATTTACAAGCTCGATGGAATTAACTCGACAATGAGCAGACAAAGGTCGAATCGTAAGCACCGTATCGTTATAGACCACCCGCCGAAGTGCATCTTCTGCTGCAGCTGATTGCTTGTTTTCGATCTTGACATACCACAAAGGCAATCATCGTCCTGCCAAGGGCTCTTTGCGCGTCGGTGCGTCAATGAGAAGCCACGCAACGATCGCACTTACCACCGCCAGCGTTGCCCCAATCGCCATGACGAGCCTGAAAGCGTGCACAAAGGATTCAGCGATCGCGTGCCCAATCATTTGTTGGGTCGCCTGATTCAATTCTTCAGGGATAGGCGCGGCTGCGAGTCTGCTACGTTGCGCCTGCAATGATTGCCACGCCGCAGGCGGCACATTCCCGTCGGCCAATCGCCGATCCAGCGCATGATTGAAAGAGTGAAGCATGACGATTCCGAGGGCCGCGATCGCGAGTAGTCCAGCGCCTCTCGCAATGGCGTTGTTGACTCCCGATGCAATGCCAACGCGATTCTGGGTGACCGAATTCATCACGGTCGTGGTTAGCGGCGCGACGCTTACGGCCATGCCGGTTCCCAGCACAACAACGGGTAGGAAAAAGTTCCGCCAGTAACCGGCATTCACACCGGGCAGCATGAAAAGCGCATAGCCAAAAGCCGCAATCACAGGGCCGACAACCAACGGAATTTTCGGTCCATAACTTTCGACGAGCCCGCCTGCCCAGCGCGAAAGCAGAAAGATGATCAAGATAAACGGCAGGAAAGCCGCACCGGCTGCGGTAGCGGAGTAATGCTGGACCTGAATCAGATTGAGCGGCAGAAAAAACAGCGTGCCGCCGAGTGCGCCGTAAAGCAAAAATGTCAGCAGGTTCGCGCCGGTAAACGTCCGCGATCGGAACAGAGCGAGTGGCAGCATGGGATTAGAAATTCGCGCCTCGATTATCAGGAAGATAGCAAGTAACGCCGCGG
The DNA here is from genome assembly GCA_003219335.1 of Verrucomicrobiota bacterium. Classification (GTDB taxonomy): domain Bacteria; phylum Verrucomicrobiota; class Verrucomicrobiia; order Chthoniobacterales; family UBA10450; genus Udaeobacter. The sequence continues at coordinate 5,493 of QHOF01000172.1, forward strand.
CGGCGACGAGCGCTACGAACACTGATCGATCACCGAAACCGAGTTGCGAAGATTCGATTAATCCGTAAACCAAGGCGCCCAGACCGAGCGCTCCCAAGATCGCGCCCCACCAATCGAGCTTCTTGCTCTGCTTGTCGGAGCTTTCCGGAACACGCCACAGTGAGATTACGATTATTAAAAGCGCGATTGGAACATTGATGAAGAATACAGCGCGCCACGAAATGTGTTCGATCAGCCAGCCGCCAATTACTGGCCCAATAGCAGTCGTGATCGCGCTGAAACCCGACCAGGTACCGATGGCGCGGCCACGTTCGTTCTCCGGAAACGAACTGCTGATGATTGCGAGACTGCCCGGAACGAGCAGCGCCGCGCCGAGCCCCTGGGCAGCACGCGCTACAATCAGTTGAGCTATGCCGGTAGCAAGTCCACACCAGGCGGACGCCACAGCGAAAAGAGCCACGCCAATTAAGAAGACACGGCGCCGTCCGTAGTGATCTCCGAGGGATCCGCCGGCAAGGAGGAGCGCCGCGAGCAGAAGCGAGTAAGCCTCGATGACCCACTGCACGTCCACGATCGTGGCGTTCAGGTTCGCTTGCAGCGCCGGCAACGCCACGTTGACAACTGTGCCGTCAATGAACGCCATGCTGGAAGCGAGCGTTGTGGCCGTGAGCACCCAGCGCCCCGAAGATTTTGAGCAAGGCGCAGCAGCCGGATACGATTGGATTATGCCTTCGTCACAAGGTTCTCGAATGAACGCCGCCATTTTTGCGACTAATAATCGTCAAACGAACCTTGCACCGCACGGCTTTTCAGAGGCATCGAGAGGAAATGTGGCAATTGGCAGGGCGCGACCACAGCTCGCTCGCCGTGGCGAGAGCGCGTCCGCTCTGCAATCACGATGTGGATTTTAATATTCGCAAAACCTGTCGTCCGAATAGCAATATAGCCAGTGCTCGCCCGGCTGCGCCGAAGCAATGACCGGATGCTCGCTAGCGTGAGCGTGTTTGGTTGCGTGCCGGTTAGGTGAGCTGTCGCAACAGAGCGTGACGCCGCATTCCTGGCAGGTCCGCAGATGGACCCAAGTTGCGCCGATCTTTACGCATTCTTCGCATTCGCGCCGGCGCGGTTGCTTCACTGACGCGATTGCGTCGAGATGAGAACAGCCTCGGGAAGACATCGGGGACGAGCCTATTTCGCCACATGAAAATGCGCAATGCTCTTGTGGTTGCGGCGATTTCGTCGATTCGAATGAATGGCGCCGGAGGTTAGTTCGCGCGACGCGTCGCTTCGAAGAGGAACCAGGTGCGGCGCTCGGTCTCATCGATCCAGAGTTCGATCAGGCTCGCGCGGTGGCAACGTCGCGATGCTCGTCGCACACGTTGTGCGCCTCGCGCAGACGCGCGGCCAGCGTTTGATTGTCGTCTGCCAGCTCAGCGAGCATGTCGAGCGGTTCCACGTACTCCGCGTCGTTATCCAGCACGCGCTGAGTGCTAGCGATGTGCCCGATCGATCTCATCGTAAGGCCGCCAAGCTTTCGAACTCGCTCGGCGATGGGGTCAGTCATCGCCAAAAGTTGCTCGGCGTGTTCGTCGAGCAGCAGGTGATAATCGCGGAAATGCGGACCGCTCATGTGCCAGTGAAAATTTTTCGTTTTCAGGTAAAGCGCGAACACGTCTGCGAGAATCTCGTTCATGGTGCCTGAGACGTCTCTGGTCGCGGCTTGTGTCAGATCAGCGAGGAAACTCATGGGCCGCGGCGTCTGTAGTGGTGGACTGTGATCGCCGCAAGTCGTGGGAGATGGTTCGGTGGCGCACTCCGGCGGTCGCGCCCTACCCCAGCTTGCTTTCCACAACTTGATTGATCTTCTTGAACTTCGTCTCGGAGTCAGTGCTGATTTTTCGGACTTTATCGGCGAGCGCAGTCCTGAATTTTTCATCCTTCAGCGTGGCCAAATTGATCCGAACATTCAGTGCCGCCCCTTCGATGCACGCGCGCGTCGCGAGTGCGCCTACGCCTACATCAGAAATGGACGCTGGGTTTCCTTCGTCAACCATTTCGGAGAGCAGGTCGTAAGACTTCGATGCAGTCTCCATCACTTTCAACGGAACCTCTGCCGCACGTTTGGTCGCCTCCTCAATTGCCGCCGTGCGCGCCCTCTTTTCTTCTGCCGACTCTTTGGGCAATCCGAATGCCTCCATTACCTTGTTGAATGCAGCGGTATCTTCATCCACCAGCGAAAGCAATTCGTCCTTGAGCTGCTGCGCTTTCACTGCCCAATCACTGAAATATTGGAGCTTATCGTCCCAGCCGC
>QHOF01000173.1:0-422 GCA_003219335.1 Verrucomicrobiota bacterium
TGAGACACAGCTTCGAGCGTCAGCTTCTGCTTCGAGAATTGTCGATGGGTCCTTCTTGCCATCAGGACTCGGACGAACTCGGAATTGGGAAAAGTGCGGGCTGGAAGCAATTTCTTCACGCTCTTCACGTTCTTGAAAATTTTTGGGGGTGAAGTCTTCAGTAAAGCGGCCTTCAATCGATTGAGACTCCGATTGTCGCTCGCGTAGGGTGCGTCCTTCGTGGAGAAATGAAAACTCCCTCCGGGCAACCAATTGGACCACTCCCTTGCGATTAGACTGTCTTGCGCTGCATCCGGTGAATCTTTCTCGAGCAACAGCCCCTCCTTCACTAATTGAGAGATGGCGAAAAGCACGCTCTTCTCCGAGTAAGCGGAAAAATGAGTAATTGCTTCCTGGGGCGTTCGCCAGTCGTCAAAGAAGCC
>QHOF01000173.1:491-1722 GCA_003219335.1 Verrucomicrobiota bacterium
GCGAACAAGCTCCTGGCCCGTCGTAATTTGACGGTCCGTTTCCGCATCTGTTCAGCTAACGCACGGCGCTTACAATGAACAGCACTAGCCAGCCCTATGCGGTATCATCCTGACACTTCTTTTAACTTTCGCCAGTCCCTGTTCCAGTTTCTTGACGTGTGCAAGAGCTTCTTTTACACGCGGATGAGGTTGTTTCGGTCGCGCAGGTTTTTTCTTCTTAGCCATTGTTGTTATTCCTTTCTTTGAGCAACGGACCACTTTGGAATCCGAGGTTGCATAGCTTTCGCAGAGGATATTCAGGGGCCAGACCAAATGTCCACGAAAATTCTTGAGTGGCGTAAACCCGATGCTGCACACTAGCCTGCGCCCGAGCGTATGACCCAGGGAGGTGAGATGATGCCGACAACAACCAGCAGCAAAAACTTAAATCTGATTATACCCGGTCCGCAAAAGAAGGATCTTAAACCGCGTACACGAAAGCTGCGGCATTCCGGGCACAAACAGAGAAGCGTATGGTTTCAAGCGCGCAGCGCATGGCCGCTTCGAGAAGCGCCGGTGCAGACTCTGGTGCTGGAGAGAAACCGCGTGAATCGCGATCTGCCGACGCCGAAGCGCGCGGCCCCGTGGAGATGCGTCGGACCGACCAATATCGGTGGACGAATGACAAGCGTGGTTTGCCATCCGCACGATCCCGATCGTATCTGGGCGGGAGCGGCAGCGGGCGGCGTGTGGCAGAGTAACGACGCCGGACGAACATGGCGCTCAGTTTGGAGCAAGCAGGACAGCTTGAACATCGGTTCGCTCGCGATTGATCCGGAAAATCCTGACGTGATTTATTGCGGGACGGGCGAAGCGAACCTTTCAGCCGACTCCTACGCGGGGGTAGGAATTTATCAGACTACCGATGCGGGCGCGAGCTGGAAGCTGCTGGCTTCATCATCGAATGCCCGCATCCCCACACGCACCGGCGTGATTGCGATTGATCCCTCGGATTCGAGCCACTTGTTGATAGGCGGTGTCGGCGCGGACGAATCCAGTCCACGGCAGGAAGATTTTGGCGGGATGTTTGTCTCGCATGACGGCGGAGTGACCTGGAAGCGAGAAACTTTTATTTCAACAAAAAACTACTGGTGCCACGCGATCGTATTTCATCCCACCAAACGAGGCGTAATATTCGCCACATTCACGGAGCAGGGAGCAAAAAACGGAATTTGGTCGTCTGAAGACAATG
>QHOF01000173.1:1757-6965 GCA_003219335.1 Verrucomicrobiota bacterium
GGGCGGACCAGCCTGGCAATTAGCCCATCAGATCCGGACGTGATTTATGCGTTTGCGCAGAACACTTTGAGCGATCGGAGCGATCTACTCCTGGGTGTGTTCCGCAGCGCCGATAGAGCTGAGACATGGAAGGAAATTGGCGGCCGTCATTTCAAAGCGGAAGGTCAGATTTCTTATGGAAATACAATCGCAGTCCATCCGAAGCATCCGAACCATGTTCTTTGCGGCGGCGTTGACCTGCATCTCACTACTGACTGCGGCAAAACCTGGACCAGAGCGACACGGTGGGATTCCAAACCCGGACATATTCATTACGCGCATGCGGATCATCATCACCTTCTGATGCCGCTGAATGCTCCGGGTCGCGTGTACGATCCGAATGACGGCGGTCTCGACGTGAGTTACGACGGGGGAGGTAAATGGGTGAACCGCAGCAATGGCCTCGCGGTCACGATGTATTACGACATGGACGTATCGCAAAGCAACGGGCGTCACTTTGGCGGAGGCGCTCAAGATAACGGGACGCTCGTCACCATCAACGGGCGAAAGAATCACCATTTCGAGATCCTCGGCGGTGATGGCGGCTGGATGATCTACGATCCCGCCGATGAAAGCCATTTGTATGCGTCTTATTACAACATGAACATTCAGCGTTGGCGCAACGGGAGAACCAGGGATGTGTCGCCGCCGGCTCCGAAACATGAAGCTGAATCCGTGTGGATGATTTATATCACAATGGATCCCAACAATTCGGACACGGTGTTCACCGGATCCAAGCGAGTCTGGCGCACTAAAAACGACGGCAAAAAGTGGAGGGCGGTTTCGCCAGTCCTCGATGGCAGCCCAATTTCGGCGATCGAAATTGCGCCGGCCGATTCGAAGCGAGTTTATGTAGGCACCGAAAACGGCGGTTTTTTCCGAAGTCTGGATGGCGGCAACACATGGAGCGCAAACCTTGCCAGCGCCACCCTACCCGGACATACAATCACTCGAATCGATTCCACAACAAAGCTCGGAGCCGATTTCCTTTTCGTCACGATCGCAAACTTTGATCACTCCCACGTCTTTTGCTCGCGAGACGGCGGGAACACGTGGGAAGACGTGGACAAGGGCCAGCTTCCCAATGTTCCTCATCACGCTGTCGTCATTCGACCTGACGACTCAAAAACAGTTTATGTCGGGAACGATGCCGGAGTGTTTGTCTCACGTGATTCCGGAAGGACCTGGATGAACATGACCCGAAATTTGCCGAACGTGATGATCGTAGATTTGGTGCTACACGAAAAAGATCGAACGCTGAGCGCGGCGACATACGGCAGGAGCCTGTGGCGTACGCGGATCTGATTGAGCCAGCCGATAAAACGAAGCCGCATTTTGATGCACGCGAGGCAAATCACAAACGCGCTGACCTTACGGTTCTAGGTAGCCGTAACAACAATTCGGTCGCCAGTGACTTGAACCTGGAGCGGAAACAGTGTGCCGCCTCCGCATGGCCCGCCGGCGCATTTACCGCTATCCGGTTCGTAAAGGGAGCCGTGGGTCCCACAGACCAGAAACCGGCTGTCCTCATTGAAGAACTCGTTCGGCCACCAATCAAGCGGTGTTCCGGCATGGATGCAATAGTTGACATAGGCGTAGTAGCGCCCGTCGAAGTTCACCACAAAGCCTTCGACAAGCCGCTCGCGCCAGAGAATGTGAAATTTCGCGGAGCAGCCGGGCGGGATTTCGCTAATCGGTGCGGACCACATACTGTGGTGAGCCATTGCATCATCAGCAATCCCGGTTGGCTTCATCGCGAGAACAGGATTGGCGTCTCTGCAACTCTGGTCGGCCTCGGCAAATGTGCGCGAGCCACGTTCAACTTAGATCTTTGACTATCATGGACGCGCCGATTGACCAACACCGGCAGCTCGCGAACGGTCCGCCGCATTGTTGCGGGATTCCATCGGAGTTTCCTGGGCGTGAGTCGAAGCTCAGTCTGCCGATGGAGGATTGCTTCAATAGCAATTGCTAAACCGAAGCGAGCCATCCATCCCCCAACGCATCCATGCGGTCCGACGCCGAAAGAGACGTGGTGATTGGGACGACGCGTCAGGTCAAGCCGATCCGGATCGGCGAACTGCTTGGGGTCGCGGTTCGCAGCGCCTAACAATAGGACGAGCAGTTGCTTGGGCCCGATCCGCCGGCCTGCGAACTCTATCTCCTCGAGAATGCCGCGGATCGCTACCTGAACAGGGGTCTCATAGCGCAGCAACTCCTCGAGGGCGGTAGCAATCAACTGGGGTTCCTCACGCAGACGAGCGAATTGTTCCGGATGTCGCAGCAAGGCGAGCAGAGCATTCGTGATGGAAGCAGACATGTTCCGCGCCCCTGCATGAAGGAAAAACACACAGTTCGCGAGAACCTCGTCTTCGCTGAGCGGCGTTTCGTTTGGTTCTACCGCCAAGCTGCGACCAATCACGTCCTCGGAGAAGTTCTCTCGCCGAGCGATAATCATCGTCCGGACGTACGCGCGGACTGCTTCAAAGCTCTTCACCGCCTCCGTCGCGATCAACACCGTCTCATAACCCATACGTCGCGCCGTCGTGAGCTTCTTGAGCCGGTTGCACCATTCGATGAACTTTGCCCGATTGGCGGGCGGCAATCCCAATAGTTCACCGATCATGTAGTCGGCGAGCAGCTCGGAGTAATCACTGACCACATCCATCGACTGCCGCCGCTCGGCTCCGGCTAATAATTCGTGTGCCACGGCCTCCATTTTAGGAAGCACCCGCTCAAAAGCGGCCGGATTGAACGCCCTGTTCAAGGGCCGTCGCAGCCGGTCGTGCTCGGGAGGGTCGTTGTAAAGGACCTCTCTCTTTTTGACGCGTCCGAATGGTGCAAGGCCATCTTGGAGAGCGGGTGGCAGCTGACTCACATCAAAGGAAAAGCTCTTCGTTGTCAGTCGCGGATCCGCCAACGCAGCCCGCACGTCGGCATAACGTGTGAGGAACCATCCACATAAGACAAAATCCCAGTGAAAGGGAGCTTCTGAACGCAGCCGGCGATACAGAGAATATGGATTGAGGACGTACTTGGGCTCTTGCAGGGCGAAGAAGACGCCTTGATCTAAGACGTCCTTGTCCATGTGACTAACACTCCAATCGTGTTTAGCGCTTCGCCTTGGTCGAGCTTAGGTAAAATCCCCCATAGTGAAGCTGCCGACCGCCGACAAATGGAGGAGCGTCTGCGATACCTCCCGGGATGTTTGCGTGCCCAATGTATTTAAATTCACTCGGCACATCCTCGAGAGCTGCGGCCACCTCCGCCTTACGGCTGTCACTCACTCTGCTGCGCTCCAACGTCGCTCGCGGAAGCTCATAGTAATTTTCCGCACCGTCCACGAGAACGATGATCTGTTGTCGCTTGCTCGGACGCTTTTTCGAGCTTTTCGTCGCTGGCTTCTTCATAGTTTGATTCCAGTTGGTTTACTCGATCATGTCAAGGCCAAATGGTCGCTCGTCGACGGAAATTGATTACGTTCAACCCTCTTCGCATTATTTGTTCGCAGCTTTGGGCGCGGACGAAGCGGCGAGTTTTTGGAAGCGCGGGTCACTCCGCAACCCATCGAACATCGGATCGAGCCGGAGCAGAGCAGGAGTGAGCGGCACGTTTTCAGGCATGGGGCCGGCATAGGGTATTGCGAGCAGTTTTTGTAAAGCGGCGATGGCGCGGTCATGCTCCCCTACCTGCGCCGCAACTCGGGCGAAGATGTCGATCGGAAAGGGACCCAGCAGGGTGTCTTTCTCGATCGGGAGCGCGGCCATGGCCCGTTCCGCCAGAGCCAACGCAGCGGCCTTATCGCCAAGGCCAGCATTGGCTAATGCAAGAAATCCGATGAGACTATAATTTTCCGGCTGTTCCGGAAGGAACAATTCCAGTTCGCTGCGCGCCTGTCGCCAGCTTGTCTGAGCGGCGGCATGGTCGCCGGCAACTTCCTGCGCCCAGCCTAACCAAAAGCGTAGTTCGCCATTCAAGTAACCTAACGCCGGATCAGGCTTGGCCAGTATTTCGGTTAGGCGCGGGACGATTTGTGCAGGGCGGCGCTCCAAGATCGCCTGGTAGGCTTGCGCCGCCAACGGGGAGGGGGCATCGGCCCCTGGGTGAAGCGGAGCGAGAAGCGCCGCAGCACGTGGCAGGTCTCCTTCGGCTTGCGCGACTCCGGCCTTTTGCGCCACCGTCTCGATGTCGTCCGGCGTAATATTTAGAACTTCGTCAAGCTTACGCGACGCCTCCGGGAATCGGCGGAGTGCAACGTACGATGCTGCATACTGTCTAAGAAGATTAACGTTTCGCGGGTCGAGGCGCTCGGCTTCATTGAAGTACGCCTCGCTCCGGTCCCATTCTCCCCGTCTCCGCGCAATGTAGGCCAGCGACTCAGAGATGCGGCTACCATTCGGCAGGAGCTGACGTGCTTGCTCAAAGTAACGCACTGCCGTGTCGTAATCCTTCAAGCAGGCGTAATGGTAATATCCCTTCGCATATAGCGCCTCCCCGAGATTGGGCTGAAGAGCAAGAGCGGTTTCGGCTGCTTGGCGTGCCTCATCACTTCGGGCGACGGTCGGTTGAAGAAGCGCTGTGATATAACCGCGCGATTCCACGATTGACAACAGCGCCCAACCAACGGCGAACTTCGGGTCCAGGCGTACCGCTTCCCTGAGATGTTTCTCCGCACCAAGAGAGTTGGCAGGGGTAACTCCTCCCGGTTTCAGCGTATATGCCAAGCCCCGGAGATAGGCATCGTACGCATCGGGATTATCGGTGGGTTTCGCCGCGATGCGCTCTTCTTCCTGACCACTGAGTTTCGCTCGCAATTGGTCGGCGATGGCTTTGGCCACCTCACTTTCGACCGAAAAGACGTCCGTCAGTTTGCGATCAAACGTATCGGCCCAGAGATGGGAATCATTCGTCGCTTTGATCAACTGCACGTTCACGCGCACGGTATCGCCGCTCTTTTGCACGCTGCCTTCCAGGATGTGAGCTACGCCAAGTTGCCTGGCGATCTCAGGCAGGTTTTCAGGCGCGCTCTTGTAATGCTCCGTAGATGTACGCGAGATGACTTTCAGGTCAGCGATCTTCGATAAACGCACTAGAATCTCGTCTTGGATGCCATCGGGAAAGTAGGCATTAGCTTTGTCTTCACTCCGGTTTTCGAATGGGAGTACGGCG